>JAHIVV010000025.1 GCA_018816525.1 Elusimicrobiota bacterium | reverse complement strand
TTCAACAGTTTGGGCGCCGCAACCGCGGTGTCCGGATGTGACTCCATAAAACACAGTAATTCGTCTATCGAATTGGGGCCTACAACTGTATCGGAATTCAATAAAAGGCAATATTTGCTCTCAGCTGCCTTTATAGCCTGATTGTTAGCATAGGCAAACCCAGTATTTTTATCATTTTCAATAAGCCTGACATTTGGATAATTCTGCTTTAAAAAACTTACCGTGTTGTCTTGTGAATTATTATCAACAACAACAATATCGTATTTTGCTTTCGGAGCCGCCTTGTAAATTGAGTCAATACAGTCAGAGAGCATTTCTTTTGTGTTAAAAGTCACAATACAAATAGTTAAATCCGGCGTTTTTCCGTTCATTTTTTTACCAGCGCATAAAGGATAGAACTGCCGAATAGATTAGGGGCAACTTTTTCCAAATATGGAAAACCTTCGCATACATAATATTTTTTTACTTTATAGCCCATTTCACCGGCCCATCTGATAAAATCAGGAATACTCCAGAATCTGAGATGTTCAGCGGGATGAAGCACCCACTGGACAGGGAACTTTCCCAGCAACAGGCGCAGCCGGTAAGCAAAATAGGCAACATTGGGAATTGATATCAATATTTCTTTTTTAAAACTATCCGCTATTTTTTTCAGCAAAACCTCGGGCTGGGCTATATGCTCTATGGTTTCAGAAAGAATAATATAGTCGTAAACACCTTCAACCTTGAAATTTTTATCCGTTATATCAGCTACTTTTGCGTTTACCCCTTTTGCCTGCGCCCTTTTAACACTGGTTTGAGCAATATCATAACCATAACTGGATGTATTTTTCTTTTCCTCTATATATTCCAACAGGTTTCCATTGCCGCATCCTATATCAAGGACTGTAGAACCGCTATTTACAAGCTTCTCAAAAAATGAATATCTTTTAGGTATTCCGCCGGAAATATTTTCCGGGTCTTTTCTGGTTTCATAATAATCATCATAGTTCATGCTGTCTAAAGTAATTTTCGGATCCGCAAAAATCATTCTGAATGTACTTTTTACAACTGAAATAACTGTTCTTGGAATTAATCGCATTTCTACCTCTTTAATACCCCATTCTGCCTGCTAGGAAAGGCATGGGGTAATTAAATACACTGTTTCTTAAAACATGATTTAACAAAACTAAATTCTTCCTTACTAAACCCTTTTATTGCCACAAGTACGGTGATATAAACGGTAATCCCGATAAAAAGCAGGACAATAACATTTAATTTATATAAAACAAAAAGCGCAACAGCCATAACAAAACCCGCAATTAACGGTTTCAATAAATGAGGCAGTATTTTGACACCCTGCAATTCTTTGCGGATAACAAACCAATATAAAACAACCAGGTAAATAAAAGTGCCGGCCCTGGCTATGGCCGCGCCGGCATAACTGAAGTAATATATCAATACTCCGCTTAGGACAAGGTTGACCGCAATGCCGATAACATTTATTTTTACGACATTTTTTTGCTGGTTTACCGCTTGGAGAAATGCCGCCATAAAATTACCCAGGGCCAGAAACAGGCTGGCCAGCATAAGAATTTCAAAGCTTGTTTTTGCCGGCAGGTAATTAACCCCGTAAAACAATAAAATTATTTTACCGGCAAGAATACTGCCTCCTACCGCAAACGGCATGGTAATTTTAAATAAAGTTTCTATTGACTTCTCAAAATAGCTTCTAATCTCTTCTTTTGCTTCTTTGAATAGTCTGCTAAAAACAGGGTACATTGCGGAGCAGAAACTTAAACCGAGAAACATCAATCCGACAACAAACGTCAAACCTATCCCATAATACCCTGTCGCGGCATCACCGCTCATAAACTTCAATATCACAGTATCCGTTTGAAGCATAATAGTGCCGGCAATACTTCCCAGGGCAAATACATAGCTTTGTTTGACAAAAGAAAAATTAGGCCGGAAAAATATTTTGAAGGGAATAAATTTATTGAACAAAACTATCAAGGTTGCAGCCGCCCATATAAATATAGCCAAAGTATAAACGGCCATTACATTTACGAGATTAAGCATTTTTAGTTGTGAGATTATTAAAATAAAAATCAAAACTAAAAGGGTAAATATAAAATCTAGAACCGCATTAATATCCAGTCTTTCAAAAGCAGATAAAAAAGAACCAAAAAAAATACCAAATGATTTTATCCCAACGTATAAGAAACCGAAAATAAGGGCTATTCTTAAAATATTTGAGTAAGGCAGAACAAAAATCAGGCAAATAAAAAGGCAAAATGAAATAAAAACAAGAATAAGCTTGAAACCGCTGATTTCATTCAAATATTTGAGTGCATCGTTATGGTTGCGGGCTACATCTCTCGCAGTCAGTATATTTAAACCCAAATCATTAAGCAACATAAAATAACTTATAAAGGAAAAGATAAATATATACTGCCCGAACTGAGTTTCGCCAAGTTTTCTCGCAAGTATTATAGATGTGGCAAATCCAAGAATTTTCGCTAGCACTGCGGAAGAATTCAGGTAGAGCATGTTTTTAAATATTCTTTTATTAGTTTCCTGATTCATTTTGTTAAATTCCTACCAGGGAGGCCTTTGGAACTTTTTTTGAAGGATATAGCCCGGGTAAAACCATTACAATGGCAACTAACAGCCAAAACGGCTCGGCTATTCGTACTGTTATGAAAGTGTTCACAGCTATTGATTGAAACAATAGAGCAACCTCAGCCGCTATCAAACCCAAAGCCAGGGCTTTTGCCAGCCAATAATCCATGGAATTATAAATGCGGATTGCATTAACCAGCACGCTGTACAACAACCACAAAAAAACACCCAAACCAATAAAACCCAATTCCCCTATTATTAACGGATATTGAGCATCCACAAGCCCCACCCCTGTAATTCCAAAACCGAAAAACGGCTGTTTAACAGCCCAGTCAGTCAGAGCTTTGTTCCAGTTCTGCAGCCTTAAAAGCGCGGAGGTTTCTTTTATCCGCACTCCCACAACAGATTTTGATTCCATATCAGCCCCTTGAAAGGTTTCAGTTATTCTGTTTGTAACATCTTTTGTTGTTTTTGGGAAAAATATTGGCGCGAAAATCAGCCCCACAAGAATCATCAGGATAAGAGGCAGCCTCCTTTTGGTTGCTAAAGCAATAATAACCAGATACATAGGAACAAAAGCTAAAAATGAAGCTCTGGATAAAGTATAAGCAAACGGGATTAAAGAAAAAAGAAAGAATCCGAGCATAGTGTAAGAAAACTTTGTTGATGGCCCATAGCAAAATAAAGCAAGAATGACAGGCATTATCACCAATAAATAACCGCCTAAAGCCGCGGATTCCCCCGATTTAAATGCTACATCATAGTCAAAAGGGGCGTAGATTCTTGGCACGCCTTTGGCAACCAGAACATAAGCGTAAACATTAACTATGAGATACGTTACCAGGGCGGAAATAAGTATCTGTTTTAAAAATCTATGATCTTTGACTATATTCACAACCATTGCATAGAGGGCAAAATACTCAATATATTTAATAACATAGAATGAAGATTTTGCCGGGTTCACAAAACCAAGCACCATAGCTCTTCCGGTGAAAACTATACAAATAATTATGTAAACTGTGATAGGAAAATTTAAGGGCGTTTTCTGGAACACGCCTGTTTCCCTTTTCACTGACATATAAGCAAGCCAGGTTATAAACAGGATAAAAAGCAGGTAATCATCAAGCCGAACTACTACCGCTCTGCCGGGGAACCTGGCAAGAATAATTTCCGGCGAAAGCAACATAGCAAAAATAAGTATAATAAGCCCGTGCTCGGGGCGGCGAAATGAAATCATTGTAAAAATAATGCCCGCTATGGCAATCAGGGAAATAAGGAAATCTGTAGAAGAGCTAAATTTTCCGGCGGCAATCGAAAGGATAAATATGCCCAAAATAAACAGAATGTAAGCTGGCTTGAGCATTTTTATTTAGTTATTTGGCAGGCTGCTTATCTTCCTTGCTGTAATATTTGTATGCATAATAATAGCCATGGCGCGGTTCCATTTCAGATGATTTAATATCATTCAATACAACGCCAATTACCTTTGTCTTTACAGTTACTAACTGATCTTTCGCCCTTTTAAGCGCGCCTCGGGCAATTCTTCCTACTCTATAAACAAGAACAGCCGAATCCGCATATTTAGAGATAACCAGTGTATCAGCAAAAAGCAACACAGGCGGGCAATCAATAATTATCAATTCAAATTGCCTTTTCAATTCCTCAAATATATCGGCAACAAAATGTGAATTCAAAAGGCCTACAGGATTCGGATGAATAGTTCCGCAGGGGAGGATTTTGAAATTTTCTAAACCGGGCATGTGAAGCAATTTTTCAAGCGCCAATTCACCCAGAAGAAAATCAGTTGTTCCCCTTATAACTTCATGGAGGCGTTTCTTGCCGAGCACATAATCGGTAAAACCCGGGACCCTTTGGATACCGAATATTTTATGCACGGATGGGCGCCTTAAATCCAGTTCCATGTAGAGTGTTTTTATTCCCGTTTGGGCCGCGGCTAAAGCAAAATTAACAGCTGTTTGGGTTTTCCCTTCCATGATGCCGGCAGAAGTGAAAAGAATTGTGCTGCCCAGCCCAACCAGGCCTTCTTTTGCAAATTTAATATTTGTACGAAGCGTATGATAGGATTCGACAAAAGGGGATTTGCTTGAATGATATGCAATCATTTTGGCCCTTAAATCAGCAATACTGCGTTCTTTTTTAAACATACCAAAATCCAGCCCGAATTTTTTCTCGAATGAACTTTCAATATGCGGGATTATACCGATAACGGGAATTTGCATATAGGTTTCAACATCTTCAATGGTCCCGATTGAAGTATCCAGGTGCTCAATAACAAGCGAGAAAATAAAACCAAGGAATAGTCCAATCAAAGTACCGACTGAAAAATTTGTCATTCTGTTAGGCTTTATTGGCGCAGCGGGTTCAACAGCCGGAGTTACGATAAACGCGCTCTGGTCCCTGTCTGCTTCCGATATCTGAGATTCTTTAAATCTTTTTGCCAGCATTGTATAAAGGTCTTCATTTAATTTAAGGTTCCTTACAAGGCGGGCGTAGTCAAGCTCTTCTTTGGGCAGCTGCTGCAGTTGTTCTCCAATTATTTTTATCTGCCTGTTAATCTCAATAACATCAGGATGTTGTTCTGTGTAATTCTTAAGCAAGTCTGTCTTTTTTGTTTGTAAATCAATGAGCTTTGACGAAAGCGCGTTTCCTGCACCTGAGGTTCTGTTTTTCTCGGAAAAATGTTTAACTTTATCCTCGGATTCCTTCAGTTTTGCTTCAGCTTCATTCATTTGTTTTTCAATGAATTCACGCAGTTCCCGCGCCCTGCGGCTTCTGTCTTCAACGCCTTTTTCAATATAGACTTCTGCTGTGGCATTAGCAAATTTCGCAGTTTCGCCCGGATCGGAAGAATTACAGGTAATTCTTATAAGGTTTGAATCGGCAATTTTGTCAGCATCTACTTTACCTTGTATTGAGTCAACAATTTGCTGTTTTTTTTCTGGAAGTGTTTTTTCGGTCAGGAGGAAAAGCTTTCTGGCGGTTCTTTCGGCTACCAGGGTGCTTTTTATAATTTTAACCTCAGTATTTATTGCAGTAATAGTATCCCAACCGGCAGCTTCCGTGGTAATACCCGGTACGATAAGGGTGGGTTCTACTTTTACCACAGCCGTAGCCTGGAATACCTGGGTCTGCATATTTGTAAAAATCCAGGTGGATATCATTACCGCAGTAAAAGTGAAGAAAATAATAAACTTTCTTCGCCTTATTATCCGCCAATAATCGTACAAACTTAATTCATATTGCGCCATTTTGTTTTACCTGCCCATATAACTGGCAATAACGAGCACCATAGCAACAAGGGTCAGCCAGGGCATAACTACGGGTAGAAGCCACTGATTAGAAACATAGCCTTTTATAGGTATATAAACTATATCCCCAGGTTCAACTTTAATATCCAGCTGTGTTTTGCCTTTAATTATACTTTTTAAATCAATTTCAATGGTTTCTCTTGCGGCTTCCTGGCCTCTGAAGATCTTCACTGCGTTCAATTTCGCCACATCCGTAGGCCCGCCGGCAGTTGATACAACATCAAGAACTGTAAGGTTAGCGCGCCAATCATAACTTCCAGGTGACCGGACTTCACCTATTATGGAAATTTTCTTTGGCTCTTTGGGTATTTCAACGATATCCCCGGGTTCAAGTATAAAATCTTTGGAAAAATCGCCTGTTTTTAAAATACTTTCTAAATCCATGTCGAGTGTTTTTCTGTTTTGGGCCTCGCCCCTATGTACCTTAATGTTTTTTATTCCTGCGTTCTTGGTTAAACCGCCCGCGATCGTGATTGAATCATAAAGCCTCAACTGGCTTCTATACTCGATTGAACCCGGCCGGTTTACTTCTCCCATAATAAAAACCTGCCTGCGGTTAAATGATTTCATTCCGATAGAAACTTTTGGGCTCGTTACATATACCGATAATCCTTTTTCAATGAATTGAGTTAATTCTTCTATTGTTGCGCCTTGAGCGCTTATGTTGCCAATCAAAGGCATAGAAATAGTGCCATCGGGTTTAACAGCCGATTCCTGAGAAAGTTCTTTTGCAGGCCGGACTGAAATGCTTAAAACATCGCCTGTTTCGATCTTGTAATTCGATAAATCGTTATCTACCTGTTCAGTTTTTGGTTTGTTTTCTGTTTTTGGCTTGACCTGTTCTATTTTCGGTTTTACTGCAGCTGGTTTTGGCGCTGGAACAGCGGGGATAGCCGGCACTGTCGGTACCGAAGGTATCGGCGAAGAAACCACGGGAACAACTGGCTTGGTAATGGGTTTTGCGGGCGCCTCTTTTGGTTTTACTTTATTTATTTCTGCATCCAGGACAGCGAGGTTAACCTTGCTGTTGCGGTATTTTTTAAGGATCTTCTGTAAAACGTAATATCTGTCACTTGGATTTAAATTCTTCTGCGCAGCAGTTTTCTGGTAATAGGAAATATCATTTTTTAGGTTTTTTTCGGTAAGGACAGCTGTTTTTTGTTGGGCGAATGGGGAGGAACTTATCAGGACGAAAACAGCGCATAACAAAATGGCTGGTTTTTTATTCATTTTACAGTTAGTCCTTGCCTAATGCTGAAAGGACCTGGTAAATTGCGTCCAGTTTCACATTAAGTTTGGTTAGCTGATCCTTTAACAATTCAATATCTGCGCTTGGCTCCTGTTTATCCTGCTTGGCCGGTTTCTCAAGGCTTTTTTTTATTTCAGATATATCTCCAGAAATTGAGTTTAGGTGAGCTTCAAGTAACGAAATATCGCTCTCATGCTGAGATAAATCGTGCGCTTCTGTGTCTTCGTCATCGTTGTCCTGCAAATCCTTTGGAACTGTACTAGAGCCTTTCAGTAAATTGTTTAATACAAGAAAAAGCAGGATAACCCCACCGATGAGGAGTACACCTGCAAGTAAAGTTATATAATCCTTTAGCAAAAAATCCATAAATCCCATAATTTCACTGTGCCCCTTCTAAGCACTTATTGTAGCCCAAAAATTTGAATTTGTCAAGGTGATTTCTTAACAGGGTGTGATCGCTTTTGATCGCTTTTTGTTGCGTCAATAATTTGTGTTTGAGCTGGCATAGTGTTATTTTCTAAATTATATTATCAGTTGAAATCCGAATAATAAGAGGATCAGTCCGCTGATTATGCGGACCGCTTTGAAAACCGCGGATGACCCTTTTGCCTGTTGGCTGATTAGCCCGGATAATGCGCCGATAGGAATAATTGGTGAAAGCAATGTTCCGATTCCAAAAACAAAACTAGAAATAAAACCTTCAAAAACATTTTTTGACATAGCGGCTATATAGGTTAAAGGTACATACTTGTCAAGTATTAAGGACTTATAATATATACTTGACAGATAAAATACCATTTGTTATAATTATTATATGCATTCAATTCAAGAAAAACTGCTTGAGCTATCAAAAAAGAGAAATCTTGCTCAACTTAGTTTACGAGAAATGGCCAGTTATATCGGGCTACATAACGAATCTCCCCAAAAAATAAAACACCATCTTCAACAATTACAAAAAAAAGGGTTTTTAAAAATAGACCGTATCAAAGGGTTAATGGACCGTAATACAGGTATTCCCGGTTGGGCAAATGGACTACTTGATAAGGCATCTAGGCTCTTTTCAATTCCTGTTATAGGCACTGCAAACTGCGGACCAGCAACAATTTATGCTGAATATAACTTTCAAGGATTTTTAAAAGTATCAAGCAAATTAATAGGGCGTTCAAAGCCGAATGGGCTTTACGCCATCAAAACAGATGGTTCTTCTATGAACAGGGCTGAAATAGGTGGAAGGCAAATTGAAGACGGTGACTATGTAATCATTGACAACCAAGATAAAAATGTTAATAATAATGATATTATCTTAACCATTTTAGATAATAGAGCAACCATTAAACGTTATATCGATGACCGGGCGAATGGACAAATTATTTTAAAATCAGATTCATCTTTTGATTACGAACCAATTTACCTGCACCCCGATGACAATTTTACAATTAATGGTAAAGTTATAGCCATAATAAAAAACTTCAAAAATTAATAAAATGAACACAGTACTGAAAAAACCCGAATTATCCAATCATTCTCTTATTGGATATGCCGAACATCAGACTAATACTTATTATAATAACCAAAATATTGCCTATAGAAAACAAAAAGCGCAGTTCTTTACTCCTTCGCAAATTGCTTTTTTCATGGCCGATATGTTTGATATTAAAAAGCAATCCTTTAGTATTCTTGACCCAGGTGCTGGTACTGGTATGCTTAGTGCCGCTTTCTGTGAAAAACTACTCAGTTATGATAGGACATTTACAATTACTTTAGATGCTTATGAAACAGATTCAGAGCTTAAGCCTTATTTAAAAACCACGCTTGAAAAGTGTAAACAAACTTTTGAAGAAAAGGGAAGTAAATTCTGTTTTAATATTATAGAGAAGGATTTTATACTCAATAACGCTGATTATCTTAATAATTCGTTATTTACAAAAAATCAAAATTACTATGATATTATAATATCGAACCCGCCTTATTTCAAACTTAACAAGAACTCTCCTCAGTCAAAAATAATGGAAGATATTTTATCTGGCCAACCTAATATTTATGCTTTTTTTATGGCCGTATCCTTGAAAATGTTATCATCTGACGGTCAGATGGTTTTCATAACTCCTAGAAGTTTTTGTTCAGGTCTTTATTTTAAACGATTCAGGGCCTGGCTATTGAAAAACAGCAAAATAGACAGAATACATCTTTTTGAATCAAGAGATGAGATTTTTGAAGAAGTTTTGCAGGAGAACATTATTGTAAAATTCATACAAAAAACAAGTTACAACAAAAACCAACCTGTAATCATAACAAACTGCAAAAACGGGCAATTAAATAATGTCAATAAATTGAAAGTTGAATACAAGGATATGTTACATGATAAAACAAATGACGTCTTTATAAAAATACCAACATCACATACAGAAATAAAAGTGCAGCATATAATCAATAACTGGAAATATTCAATAAATAGTTTTGGTTTTAAAGTATCAACAGGCCCAGTGGTCTCATTTAGAGCTAAAAATCATCTTTCTCCTAAGTTCAGGAATAACAAAACAACCGCTCCATTGCTATGGATGCATAACATTAAAGGCATGGATGTTATCTGGCCTATAAAAAAGAATGGTAAAGAACTTGCGATAAATGTTTCAGAAGAAACACAGCCATTGCTGTTATCAGTAAATAATTTTGTATTAGTAAAGAGATTCAGTTCAAAAGAACAAAACAGACGTTTGTACGCAGGAGTTTTTCTAAAGAGCAATTTTGATAATCCCAAGATAGGTATTGAAAATCATCTCAATTATATTTATAAATATAAGGGGACACTTTCAATTGATGAAGCATATGGAATAGCAGCACTATTGAATACATCAATTGTAGATATATTTTTCAGGATGTTAAATGGTAATACGCAGGTAAATGCTGTTGATATAAACAATATCCCTCTGCCATATATAGAAGGTATTACTAAAATAGGCAAAATAGTACAGAAAATGAAACCAGCAATTGGGATTGAATTGGACAAAATTGTTGTAAATATTTTAGATATTGACGATTCAATTTTGTATGAAATAAAGGAGATTTATGCCAAAAATGGGAAAAATTGAACAAGGTATTGAAATATTAAAAGGACTTGGGTTGCCAAGACAACAACAGAACGAAAGGTGTTCTTTAACTTTGCTTTCGCTTCTGGATTTGAAGAAAAATAACAGCTGGGAAAAGTCTCAAAAACGAATAATTGGAATTCATGACATTCTTATTTTTATAAAGAAAAATTACAACAAGAAATATGCTGAGAATACAAGAGAAACCATACGAAGACAAACCTTGCATCAATTTGAGCAAGCAGGAATTGTATCAAAAAATTCTGATGACCCTTCAAGGTCAACAAACAGCCCTGCAACAGTTTATGAGATTACAGAAGAAACTCTCAATGTAATAAAGAAATATGGTACTTCAAAATGGGAAGATACTTTAAAATCATTTATATCAAAAAAGGGGAAATTAATTGATAAATATGAGAAGATACGGAAAGATAAATTTTTGACCTTAAAAATTGATGGATCGGACAGTATAGAACTCTCGCCAGGGAAACATAATGAATTACAGATTAAAGTAGTTAAAGAATTGAAACCGCGGTTCTTTCCTAAGGCAGAATTGCTTTATTTTGGAGATACTGCAAAGAAGACATTAGTAAATAAAAAGGATGACTTGAATAAATTGGGCATACCTATAACAAAACACGATAAATTACCGGATTTTGTTTTTTATAACAAAGTAAAACAACAAATCATTCTTATAGAAGTAGTGACTTCTCATGGACCGATTTCACCGAAAAGGCAAATAGAGCTTGAAAATACATTGAAAAACTGTAAAGCTTCAAGAATATATATAAGCGTTTTTGCAGATTTTCATGAATTCAAGAGACATATTGACAATATTGCGTGGGAAACTGAGGTTTGGATAGCAGCTAATCCTGACCATATGATACATTTTAACGGAGACAAGTTTTTTTCTGTATATAATCAGTAAAATTATTATTTAAGAGGAAATCCGGAATTCTGATTATTGTTTTCCGGATTGTTTTTTATTTGGATATTAAATGTGAAATAAAAACAAGCACAAAACAGAAAGCATAGATAACAAAAAATACTGAACGATACTTAGACACTTTACCGGTCCGATAAATCATAAAAGTCATAAGTACAAGAAATACTGTCCAAATGGAACTTGTAATAAGCAGTTGTGAGTTAGGTATATTCCTCGCTACAATAAAAGTTGAAAATAAAATCAACATTACGCCTGATAAAAATATACTTGTCCCTACTGATTTACGCATTTATATATATCCTTTTATAAACTCCAAACTGAGTCTACTGCAAAATATAAACTTTTCTACCTGTCTATCAAATGGGGGAAGGCTCTGAGTCTAAAAAATAATATTTTGCCTTAAGCAATTTAAATTAGTAAATATTCCTTAAAAAATTTTATTATTTCCGGAATGTCGTACTGGTGCCCTCCGCAGAACAAATCTGTTCTAACCTTAGCTGGCTCACCTGCGGCAGAATATATTTTTTTCACATGCTCGTGACATTTTATTCCGGATTCAACCGAAAAACATTCTTCGTCTATACCTGTCTGCAAAAGCAACGGTTTCGGCGCACTAAGCCCAATAATATCCCCTACATCCGCATAGCAGTACATCTGGGGAACAAATTGTGAACCGCAAAAATTTGCTGTGTCTATAGCATAATGTTTCGTAGTTGTTGAATAGCCGGAAACAACTGTTGCTTTAATCCTATCGTCAATAGCAGAAATATATGTTGACCTAGTGCCTCCCCACGAAAGTCCAAAAGATCCAATTCTGTCAGAAGCGACTTCAGGACGAGTTTCAAGATAATCTATTGATTTAATCAAATCCCAGATATTAAGCGTAATCAGGTTTATACCTAAAATTAACCCTCTTATGAAATGCGCGTCGCATTTGTCCTTGCCAGGATACGGGTTCCCCTCTTCGCCTTCCGATAATTCTCCAAAACCTCTTGAATCAGGGCAGAACACAATGTAACCCTCTTTGACTAATTCCTGTCCAACGCTGGGTTTACTAATGCCTGCCAGTCTATCAGAATAACTGATAGAAACTCCTGCGGGGTGGTCTTTTCCGCCATCCCTATGCCCATGCAAACCTAATAATACAGGCCTTTTTTCATTAGGTTTTAAATCTTTTGGTAAAAGTAACCACGCGGGAACCGAAAAATGTTCTTCTGTGTCAATTACAATTTTCTCGCGCCAATGATCTCCGCAATCAGCCCTGGCAATTACTTTAGAATTTAATGGAACTTGTTTTGGAAATTCGCCTAAAAGTTCTATTAGTTTATTCTTTAGTTTATTATGCCATTTTTGAAAATCATCTTTAGTAGAACCATTAAAAGCCAGGCCTGGCTTTATCTCTTTTTCTCTTTCAATAAAATACTGAACCATAGAATACTTGGTATTAATTTCTTTCATAGGGCATTCCTCCTGACAGCAGCTTTAATTTTTATCATTTGGACCTATCCAATTTTTTGCTTCGCCAGCCCATTTCCATCCGGGGGCAGTTAATTTAAAACAATTCATTTTTACTTTTTTGTTCTTAATTATTTTCACAACTTCGTTCCAATCAGTAATTCCGCTAACAGCGTCAAAAGCGCGAAGATTCTGTAAACCGGCTCCATTTGCGCACTTTAATGATTCTTCTATACTCATGCCTTTCAAAAACGCGGCTAAAAATCCTGCTATTGCCGAATCCCCGGAACCTGTTGCGCTTGCTATTTTCCCAGCATAATAACTTGGCAACCAGAGCTCCCGGCCCGACCAATTTGACATATTCGCGGTTTTTACTTCTCCCGTTTTTTTAAGAAGTTTTTCTTGCGCTGTCCTCGCATATATGCCGCGACGCGAACATTTCAACACTATTATTTTGCCGCCATATTTTAGGAGAGTAGAAGCTATTTCACTTAAATCGTCAGCAGTGAAATAACCATCTATGCTGTTTTTACCGGCAATTTTTTTCAGCGCTCTGTATCTGCCGGGATTTAACATAAAACATATTTCTTCAAAACTTGGTAAAAATATATCCACAAAAGGCATAAGTTTCCTAAGGATATTTGACCAGTTAACTTTACCTGACTCACTGTCTGAATCAGGTAATGCCATATCTAAAGAAGTAATAACACCTAAAGATTTTACCTTTTTAAATATTTTTATTAACTCTAAACCATTATTAGAATAAAGCCGTTTCATCTGGGTCGGATAGCCAAAATGAAATAACTTTGCTCTTTTTACCGTTTTATAGTCTATGTCTTTATAGCCAAAAGTATCATTTGTTCCCGGATAATGCAGAAACATACGGTCGTTACCAGGGACTGCTAGAACAATGGTGTAAGAAGTGTTTTTCCCTTTCACCTTACTCATATTGCTTATATTGCCATATTTACCCAAAATATTAATAATACCTTCTCCAAATAAATCATCACCAACTTTGCCCATCAGGGAAACGTTTATTCCTAATTTAGCTAAAACAAGCCCTGTATTCGATACTGTTCCACCTGTAGATACAGCTGCTTCATTAACATTCATAAGTACTCCAGGAACAAAAATATTGCTCAGGTTCTTACCTAAAATGTTTTTACTGAATTTTGGTGTTATATCAAGGCATATATGCCCTGCAACAATTACTTCCATAGTATAGTTATTTCTATAGTTACATCTGCTTTTGGTTTCTTTTTAACTTTTTATAAAACCAAAAGAATCCATATTTTTCAATATTTTTTCTTTTTCTTGAAGAACTAATTTCTTACGGCCTGAACAAAACTCACAGTTAGGCCTATCACAAAGGACAATAGCGGGGTCTATTTTTAGGAATGTCAACATTACCTTTACAATATCTCTCATTTTCATCATTTGAACCAGGGCTTGACCTATTTGAATACCTCTCATCAATCCGGATTCAACTAATTTTTTATTCAAGTTTGATTCCGTGTGGTAAAAATCCCTGTCTCCAATAGGTATAGAGGGGACGGTCACTTTTGCCGTATGATTAGCTTCGTCCACCAGAAGCGCTTCTTCTGCTTCGCTAACCGGAACACCAGCCCAATCTTCAACAGCATGCACGGTTGAATTTGCTTTTAATCCGCATCCCAAAAACAATACTTTTGCGTCTAAATCAAACATTTTTTTAAACGGGCTATTTAACCCGAATGGACTATCTGTAGGTTTGTTGTTTTTTAGAATTTGATCCAGGTCTTTTCCTAAAACACAAACAGAATGAGTGGGATGCAAACTTCTTTTTGCACCAGGCCTGAATCTGAAAAACTCAGGCATTACGCCAATTTTTGAGGCGGTCCTTAATGGATGATAAGGAGGATTTAGATGCCCTTCTACATGTTCTTTTGCAAAAGAATATGTATTTGTGGGCATACACAATGTTCCACTTTCAGTTATAACTTCCAAAAGAGCGTCAATAACTGTATCCGCCCCTCCATCCACTTTACCAAAACTTGATAGAGAAGAATGGACGAGCAAAACATCGCCTTCTTTTGTCCCTAGTTCTACTAAACCGGCTTTGATTTCTTTTTTAGCTATTCCTGTACTCAAGTTTAATCCTAATTATTTTTTTACTGAACCAGCAGTTTGGCTATACTTTCTCTTAACTCTGAAAATTTCTGAGAAGTCAGGCCCCCAAAAGTAGCAGCTTCTGCGCCATCTACATCTTTTTGTTCAGACTTAACTTCAATAGATATTTTACTTGATACTAGATATCTTAATTGCTCGCGATTGAGGTTATATTTTTTTGAAAGAAGTATCAAATATTCCACATCCTGGGCGCCGCGTCTCAATGCTTTAACTCTAAGCGAAGCAATTACCGGATAGCCAAATCTTGTTGAACCATCAACAATCAGTGATGTCTGTTCAGGTTCCTTAAATGCAGAATCTCTCCCCAAGCTTTGCCAGGGGAGTACTCCATCGGCTCCATTAAGATATGAGGCTACACACCAATTTTCAGTGTTAAGGTTTGATTCATTAATATTATTGCAGGAACCATAGGAATACAAAATCATATTGCCCTCTTCTGCCATTATTCTGCAACGGTGAGCTTTCTGAAAAAAGACTCCGCCTACATACATTACATCTAACAAGTTGTTCAACCAATCTCTCTGCCATCCAGGACGAGAAATATCTGCCCTGAAAGCAAAGTTGGCGGTTTTTGCGCTATGTATGCCCTGTTTGAATAATCTGCCAAAAAACGCCAATGCTAACCAGTCGTCACAATTAAGCGGTTCATCTAAAAGCCACCAGGAAGTCCCTCCCTCATTTTTCGTTTTATAGAAATACTTATTATTCAAATAGAATTGAAATGATGGCTTGGTCCAACCTTTTTCCTCAACATGCTTAACGAAATCACCTGTTACATTAATAAACGCATCCTTGTAACCTTGAGTAAATAACTGTTCTACTGGCCCAGCACTCATGGCGTGTTCCGTTATACAATTTTCCCCTTCCCAAGTACCTTTATACTGATAAACCTCCTGTGTCATTGGTGTTGGCCAACCCTCAAACAAAGGTAGATAAATAGTTTTCACCGGAACCCCGGACCGAGGACAATCTACAAAAGCTGAGCCATCAAGCAAGGGACCGATATTTTTATCGTAATCATCCCAATAGACTATGTGTGTTTCTTTACCCTGTCCATCAATCCTGGGAGAAAAACCGCTGGAAACCCTACTGTCTGCATGAGCATAGGGCACACGGTTTAATGTGCAACGATGAGCATGCGCCAACCGGTGACTGTCCAAAAATTTCTCACTCCCTACTGCGTTCAGGTCAGAGTAACAGTTTAATTCCGGATTAAAATTAAGCTCGTCAGGTATAACAACATCATAAACTGTTAATTCAATTGGCAAATCAAAAGCATTTACTCCATCTGCTGATATGGTTACTTTACCAAGATATTTTCCAGCCTTTGTATTCTTTGGAATAAATAGATCAACATATACCACTTGATTAGTTTGCCCGGGAATATTGTTTTTTAGGTTTGGAACAGAAAAATTTTCAGTTTCCTTTAGCGGTATAGCGTATTCTTCCTGCCAGCCTTCCGCATTAACATACCAAACCAAAAAAGTATTTATTTTGCCGGATGAAATTTTATCTCCTTTTGAATTTTTTAAATCAGAAAAAGCTACTTTTACATTATGCAAATCCGAGGCAACTTTTTCTATAGCCAGTTGGAAAGCGATTATTTCCGCTCTCGCGCCGAAAAGCCTGATATTTTTACCGTCCCAAACGTAGTTTTTCATACGGTAGTCGCCGGCTATGCTTTCATCAAGACTTCCTGTTACCGGTTTGACTTTGCTTACTTCGGGAAAAGCCCAAACACGAAGTTTTCCATCCCTCTCTGGCGGAACAACCCCAGCGCCGGTAATAGTTAAATCCGGCAGTTTAGGCGTAGCGGGCAACGCTGCCGATGTTTTTCCTTTAACTATAAC
>JAHIVV010000024.1 GCA_018816525.1 Elusimicrobiota bacterium | reverse complement strand
GATAATGAAATAGAAATAATAAAAAATTTGATCCTGAGTGAACCTGAAGTAAAGGCTTTTCACAGGCTTCGAACCAGGAAATCGGGCCCTCAGCGGCAAATTGATTTTCATATTCAGGTTGTAAAATCTCTCCACATAGATAAAGCCCACAGGCTTACCGAAATACTTGAAGAAAAGATACAACAGAGCCTTAATAATGCCGATGTTGTAATCCATGTTGAACCAATCGAACATACTGAAAAATAACATGAATTTTAAAGAAAAATTTGTTGAACGAAAAGTGCTCGCAAAAGGTTGTATACTAGATTTTGTGATGGATACAGTCCTATTGCCGAATAAAAAGTTGGCTAAAAGAGAGTTTACGTTAAACCCTAAAGCCGTGGCTGTTCTTCCTTTAATTGATTCAAAACATATAGTTATGGTAAAACAGTTCAGGTACCCTTTAAACCGTGTTACCTACGAAATTCCCGCAGGAAAAGTTGATAAAGGCGAAAACAATTTGAATTGCGTTAAAAGGGAACTTACAGAAGAAGCGGGTTTCAAGGCCTCAAAAATTAGAAAGCTTCTGCATTATTTCCCAACACCGGCCTTTTCTACCGAAGATTTGGCTATTTATATCGCCACCGGGTTAAAACCCGTAGATAGTAATCCTGATGACGATGAATTTATTGAACGGGTTATCCTGCCTTTGGATAAGGTTCTTCACTGGATAAAGATAAACAAAATTTGCGATTCCAAAACGCTGATTGCTCTTTTATACTATAGCTTTTTTAAAAACCAGATAAAATGAAAAAACCTGAATTGTTGTCGCCGGCAGGAAATCTGGAGAATTTGAAGGTTGCTTTTACTTATGGAGCAGATGCCGTTTATTTAGCAGGAAAAAAATATGGGTTGCGTGCCAAGGCGGATAACTTCACCCTGGATGAAATAAAAGAAGGCGTAGATTTTGCCCACAAGCAGTCCCCGGGCAAAAAGGTTTACGTAACATTAAATATAATCCCTCACAATAGCGACCTGGAAGGCCTGCCGGAATATATTAAAGCATTAGAAAATATTAAAATAGACGGAGTTATTGCTTCAGACCCCGGAATAATTTCTTTAATAAAAGAAATTTCTCCAGAAATGCCGATGCACCTGAGTACCCAAGCGAATAATACCAATTATAAAAGCGCGGCTTTCTGGCATGATTTAGGAATTAAAAGGGTTACACTTGCCAGGGAACTTTCTTTTGAAGAAATAAAGGAAATAGTTAATAAAACACCTGATACACTGGAATTGGAAGTTTTTGTTCATGGTTCTGTTTGCATATCATATTCCGGAAGGTGTATGCTTAGTAAATATATGATAAACAGAGACGCCAATAGGGGTGAATGCGCACATCCCTGCAGGTGGCTATACAGCGTACAGGAAGAAAAACGGCCGGGCGAATATTATGATGTGTATGAGGATGATAAAGGTTCTTATATATTTAACTCCAGGGATATGTGTTTACTGGAACATGTTCCTGCGCTGATTGATGCGGGGGTAACGAGTTTTAAAATTGAAGGAAGGATGAAGAGTTCTTATTATGTTGCTGTGGTTACGTCAGTTTATAGAAAAGCGATTGATGATTATTTAAACAGCCCTGAAGGTTACAGACTGGACCCGAAAATTATTGAGGAATTAAAAAAAATCAATCACAGAAAATATTCAACCGATTTTTTTAATTCAAAACCCGGAAGTGAAGAATATATTTATGATTCTCCCGGCTATACTTGTCCGTATTTATACCTTGGAATAGTTTTAGAGTATGACTCTGAGACAAAGTTGGCAGAAGTCTGTCAGCAAAATAAAATAGTTAAGGGTGATCAAATTGAAGTTATCGGCCCGGGCCGAAATTTTTTTATACAAACTGTCACCGAAATGTTTAATGAAAAAAATGAGCCGGTAGATTCCGCTTTAATACCGCAGTGTATGGTTAAAATCAAAATGAATCAGCCCGTAAAACCTCTGGACATGCTGAGAAAAAAATAGCCTATTGCAATATTTTATTAAAAGTGCTATGATTATGAAAATCGTAGCACAATACTTAAGGAAAAGTTAATGGCAAATCTGGTTCGTTTCGGTGTTTCTTTAGCAAAAGATCTTCTTGCTAAATTTGATTCGGTGATACGCGATCAGGAATACCCGTCACGCTCAAAAGCTATTGAAGATTTAATTAATAGAGCTATAAATGAATATAAGTTCACTGATGACAGAACCATTATAATCGGTTCTATTGATATTGTTTACGACCATCATAAACGCGAGCTTCTGAACAAACTCACAGATATCCAGCACGATTTCCAGGAAATAATCCTTTCTTCCCAGCATATCCACTTAGACCATCATAACTGTTTTGAAATAGTCATAGTAAAAGGCGAAAAAGGGAAAATAGAAAAACTTTCTGCGCTCATAAAATCAGCAAAGGGGGTGAAGCATAGTTTATTAAGAT
The DNA here is from genome assembly GCA_018816525.1 of Elusimicrobiota bacterium. Classification (NCBI taxonomy): domain Bacteria; kingdom Pseudomonadati; phylum Elusimicrobiota; species Elusimicrobiota bacterium. Next base: position 19,750 of record JAHIVV010000024.1, on the reverse strand, counting down.
TAGCAAGCGCGGCAGAATAAGGGTACTATATTTTTTTTGTTTTATCGTAGCACGAATGTAGCAAACGTAGCAACTATTTAATAAAAAGGAGGTGTCGGTTATGAGGTTTGTAGCTGTGATCTGGTGTTTGCTTCTTTTTAATTCTATTTTGTTTGCAGCTCATCCATTAGCAACGGATGATGCCGGGACTGTGGATGTAGCCAAACATGAAATGGAGGTCGGTTACGATAATTCAAAAGTAGGCAATGATTTAAGAAATATTTCCAGCGGTTTATCCCTGAAACAGGGCCTTACAGAAAGAATGGATATTGGTGTGTCTTTCCCTTATCAGATGGATCCAACGCAAGATGAAAGGTTTGGAGAAGCTGTGCTTGGGGTTAAGTTTGCTTTAGTAAAAGATGTGTTTGCGTTAACCTTCAGTAATGAATTGGGAGAAAAAGAATATTTGATTAACGGGATATACACAAAAGAATTTTCAAAAGCAGTAGTTCATTTTAATCTCGGTTATTCAGCGACCGGCGACCCGACTATTAAGGGTGCAGCTGTTTATAGTTCTGCTTTTGAAATACCCGTGAACAAGTTTGATTTAATCGGAGAAGTTGCAGGTGATACAAATGATAATAATACATGGCTTCTTGGAGCCAGGTATAGAATTACGGAAAATATTGTTGTAGATGCAGGTTATGGAAGAAGTTTTAATACTTCCGATGATAAAACAATATTAGGGTTTCATTGCGAATTTTGATAAAATAAACGGGAGGATATTATGCACATACCTGATGGATATTTAGGGCCGGCAACTTGCGGTGTTTTTTACGCTGTGATGCTGCCGGTTTGGGCGTTTGCTTCAAAAATTGTAAAAAAAACTCTTAAAGCAAAACAGGTGCCGATGCTTGCAATAGGCGCTGCATTCAGTTTTGTGATTATGATGTTCAATGTACCGATTCCAGGGGGAACTACCGGCCACGCAGTGGGAGGGGTTCTGGTAGCTATCCTTTTAGGCCCCTGGGCGGCTTGTATTGCCATAACGGTTGCGCTTGTTGTTCAGGCATTGCTTTTTGGCGACGGCGGAATTACCGCTTTAGGAGCCAATTGTTTCAATATGGCGTTTGTGCTTCCTTTTGTTGCATACTACATCTATAAAACAATTAGTTACAATGCTCCGATGAATTCAGGCAGGCGTGTGATTGCTGCAGGGATCGCCGGTTACATTGGAATTAATATAGCAGCATTTTTTACAGGAGTTGAGTTTGGCCTCCAGCCGCTTTTACATAAAACCGCAACCGGGCAAGCTCTTTATTGCCCCTATGGTTTAGGTGTGGCAGTTCCAACTATGGTTGGGGAACATCTTTTGATTTTCGGCTGGGTTGAGGCAATTGTTACTGCCCTGGTGATAAAGTATTTGCAGAAGCAGGCGCCGGAACTTATTGCGGACGGGAGGGCAAACTAATGAAAATTACAACAAAATTATGGATAGGATTAGCGGTATTAATTATACTTTCTCCTTTAGGGCTTTTGTTGCCTGAACATTTCAAGGCAGGCGCTGCCTGGGGTGAATGGGGCGCTGATGAGATGCAGAATCTCGTCGGGTATATTCCGCAGGGCCTTGAAAAACTTTCCAGTATCTGGAATGCGCCTATACCGGATTATGCTTTAAAGGGCTGGGAAAAAAAAGGAATATCGCATTTAAGCTTGGCTTATGTTATATCCGCTGTTGTGGGAGTAAGCATTACCGTACTTGCGGTGTTAGGTTTAGGGAAATTACTTGTTAAAAAAGACTAATTTCATAGAGCGCTCTATTATGGGCGCTCTCTCTTTCTTTAAAGATTCCATTTATGCCGAAGAATACGCGCATAAAAAGGGATTTTTACAATTATTGGATTCTAGAGTCAAAGTGGTTGCGGTTTTGTTGTTGTTAATTTTAGTGCTATTTGTAAAGAGTATTCCAATTTTGTTATGTTTGTATTTCTTTTGTTTATTATTGTCGGTTTTTTCGAAAATTAATTTACTATTTTTCTTAAAAAGGACCTGGTTTTTCATCCCCTTGTTTTCGCTTTTTATAACAATTCCCGCGTTGTTTAGTTTTATTACGCCCGGGAAGGCATTGTTTGTTTTTAACAGTGGAATTATCATAACCAGCGAAGGTTTGTTCAGCGCGATACGATTTATTTCCAGGGTTGTTGCTTCAGTATCTTTTGTTATACTCCTCTCATTGACAACAAAAAGCAGCGAACTTTTAAAAACCCTGCGCGTTTTTAAAATACCGCAGGTATTCGTTATGACGCTTGGAATGTGTTATCGTTACATTTATTTATTCGTAGAAATAGTTGAGTATACGTATCTGGGGATCAAGAGCAGGGTCGGGCTGAAAGTGCGTCACACTAAAGGCAGAAAGCTGGTAGGCTGGAATATAGCCAACCTCTGGATTAGGTCCTACCATTTAAATAACCAGGTCTATAACGCGATGATGTCTCGAGGGTACAGGGGAGAACCGTGAGTGAACAAATTTTTGAGTTAAAAGATGTTTATTATGCATATCTTGGTAAATTTCCGGCATTAAGCGGTGTCAATTTGGGAGTTCAGGCAGGCGAAAAAATTTCCATAATGGGTGCAAACGGTACGGGAAAATCTACGATTCTTGCGATATTAGACGGCCTTATTTTTCCTGACAAAGGAACAATAAATGCATTTGGCAAAGAATTAAATGAAGACATTTTATCAAATGAGGAATTTTCGCAATTTTTCCGAAGCAAAGTTGGTTTTGTTTTTCAGAATCCCGATGTTCAATTATTTTGCCCTACCGTAAAGGAAGATATTGTTTTTGGGCCCCTTCAATTGGGAGTTTCGCAGGGAGAAACAATGGAACGGCTGGGAAAATACGCGCAATTGCTTGAAATTGAGGATTTGTTTGACAGAGCACCTCATCAACTGAGCATCGGCGAAAAAAAAAAGCTTCGCTGGCAACCGTATTGGCAATAGAGCCTGATGTCTTGATACTTGACGAACCCACCGCCGGATTAGACCCTTTAACAACAAGGCATATTGTTGATTTGATCCTGGAATTAAACGCAAAAGGAAAAACAATTATTACTTCAACACATGATTTGCATATAGTTGCGGAAATTTCCGATACCGTTTATGTTTTTGATAAAAGCAAAAAAATAGTCAGGTCAGGCAGTCCGCTTGAAGTTCTGGCTGATGACGTATTTTTAAAACAGAGCAACCTGTTACATATTCACAGCCATAAACACGACGATCAGATCCACTCTCATCCGCACTTGCACCTGGATCACTAAAAAATGAGAAATAGTAAATTAGTTTCAATTTTATTAATCAGCGCATGTGTTTTTGCCGCCGGCTGCGCAGGGCGGGATATACAAAAATGCAAGGTTACAACAAGCAACATTGAGGTGCAATCGGTTATTCCTGAAACCAAAATATTTTTGCCCGCGCAAGTATACAATCCAACAAAAAGAACAGTTAAAATAGACAGGGTTGATTTCAAAATATTTATTGAAAATTCCTATGTAGGGGAAGGCAGGATCCCGGAGATTATTGTAAAAGCTGGCGAAAAACATTCAGAGAAAATACCTATTAAAATAAATGCCATGGAGCTGCTGCTTCCTATTTTGATGAGATACTTGGGAAATAATCCGATAGAAGTAAGGGTGGAAGGCAATTATTATTATAAGTCTTTATTCGGTACTGTCAAAATACCGTTCAATAGCAAACAAACAGTTAAGATAAGTAATTAATTTTTGTAATCATCCAAAATCAATTTTCCTCAAACGCAAAAACAGTAAAAGTATAAAGCTCAGTTGAGGGATCTTTCCAGGCGTTTGCTTCTAATCCGGCTTTTTGCGTGCATAATTCGTTGAGAAAACCTTCTTTATCCGGCAGCTGTTCCCAGACCTGGGGTAAAAATATACCTGATTTCCCGCCGCGCCTTACAATTACCCCGTTTATATTCGGTTGAATTTCCTCTGCCGATTTTACTCTGGCAAGCGGCGAAAGGACAGAAATTTCTATTTTAATATCAGGTATTTCGTTTTCCATAACAGGACCAAACCTGTAATCCTCAAATGCCGCAGCGACTGCCATCTGCTGAACAGCCTGGTATAAAGGAAGCTGGGGTATAGTAGTGCCGATACAACCTCTAAGCTGATGTTTTTCGTTCAATGTAACAAATACTGCCGCAGGTGCCGTAAGTTCTTTGTCATTTGTTATGTAAGGAGGGATTGTTTTTGAACGCAAACGTTGACGTATCGTCCTTCTAGCAAGTTCCAGCAGAACCTTTTGATTCTTTTCCGAGATTTTAAATTCACCCATTTTAAGCGCCTCCTTAATGTTATCCTCCTGAGTCCGGAACTCTTTTTCTTTTTTACTTGATTTTATAAAAGCTGACGCCGAGTAACCAACTACTTTATTCTTATCGCCGTATGCCGGGGTATCCCCTGAATTTGCGTAATGGAGAACCCTCAATTTTATGCCGGTTTGCGCATCTCAGATGAGACTAGGGACTGGAAAATGATAACAAAAAATAAGATAAGTAAAATTACAATTTTATTCATCACAAAAATGATATATAAATTAATATGGGAAGTCAAACTATGCTGTGGTATAACAAATTTCATCAACTAACCTCGAAGTGGCATCATTTTTTCAGGACCAGATTTCAATAGTAAAACACTCGCTTTTTCAGCAAATTCTAAATTTCAAAAGTTCAAAAAACCCAAAAAACCCTGTTCAAAAAACCCTTGACTTTTATGTAAAGCTGGGGTATATTCATGTTAGGTGTAACCCTTACCAGAAAACGTTAAGATTCTTCAAATTAATTGAAAAAGGGGGATAAACAGTTGTTAAAGATTAAAGCATTAGTTTTGTGTGTAATGAGCGGATTTATGGTTTTATTTTTTACGGGAATTTCTTCAGCCCAGAAAATGTCGGAAGAAGTTAGCAAAGAAGTGCTAAGGATGATAAGCAGAATAGAAGAGGTACAAAGCCAGCAGGCTGCGCTGATAGCGGAATTGAAAAGTTATTTAAATTCGCCTTCACCGGAAGAAATGGAAGCTAAACAGAAAGCTTTAGAAGAACTGAAAGCAAAAACAGCGGCCAAGGAAGATCCGAAGAAAAAAACAGTGCAAAAGAAAGAGCCTGACAGTAAAGCATCTGACAGCAACGATTCAGAGTGGTAAATTTTTAAAATAATAAACTAAAAAACTGAGTTTACCGGATATAATTGTACATACTCCGATAGGCCCAGTTTTTTTAGGTAGGTATAAATGAATCCAAGAGAAAGATTTTTTAAAACTGTCGAACACAAACAAACAGATTGGGTGCCTATAGACCTGGGCGGGTGGCTCTTTGGAATCAGGGAAAGCGGTCTTATCAAACTTAAGGACGGTATACAGGTTATTAGTCTGCCAATTTTTCTAACTTCACTTTTTTGAATTTTTATTATTCCGCTCTTCTGAAATCAGCCTGCTTCAATACCCGAAGCTGATAGAATGTAAATCCAATCAAAAGCGAACCCATAATCCATGCCATGCTCGTAGCATAACCGAATTTAAGGTACATATAGGCGTTTTCCCAGATATTCAGGCCCAGCACTTTTGTTGCGTTAGCGGGGCCTCCCCCGGTCATGGCCATCACCCTGTCAAACGAATGCATCGAGCCTATAAAAGTTCCGACAAAATTTATTATTATCAAAGGTTTCAGGTATGGTATAGTAATATATCTGAGTTTGCGCAGAATATTGCAGCCGTCGATCTCAGCGGCTTCGTACATGTCGGTGGGTATGGTTTTCAGGCCTGCCTGGTAAATTAAACTTGCAGAGCCAATACGTGCCCAGATCGAAGGTATCACGACGCATAACATCGCCAGCTTGGGATCGTCAAGCCATCTTTTTGGTTTTGAGATAAAATGCAGGGCAAGACAAAGTTTATTGAGCAGGCCTGCTTCTGAAGGGTCATAGAGTTGTTTCCACAATAAAATTACCATCAATCCGGTTATTACAGCCGGAAGGTAAAATACAGTTCTGAAAAAAAACTGCCCGACCTTAATCTCGTCCACCATCAACGCAAAAATTATAGGCAGGATAAAGCCCAGCCCGACAAACCAGAATGAATATTCAAAAGTGTGCAGCATTGATTCCCAGAACAACTTGGAAAAAATAACGTCGCGGAAATTTGCCAGCCCCACAAACTTATTGGGAAGCACCAGGTTGTATTCTTCAAAACCCATGAATAAACCCCTGAATAGCGGGTAATACTGCCAGATGATTATCAGCCCGACCGCGGGCGCCAGCATCAGCACCGGAAGAAAATAATATGATATTTTTTTCCTGTTTCTTTTTGTATCTTCAGTTTTAAAAGTGACTTTTACGATACCGTCGATAATTTTACTTGCAAAAAATCCCATAATAAGAGCCACGATTATCACTACAACCCAGGTAACTGTGTTTCTCTTGCGTTCAATTTTTTCAGGTATATAACCGAGCATTTTTTCTTCGGTAAGCTTGACCGCGTCATCCAGCAGTTTTTTTATATCGGTATCTTCGCTCATGACAGCAGATTCTATGGCGGGCGACATATATCTGTAAACCAGGTCGCAATTCTTTCCGTAGGGTTCAGGTTTTCCGTGCGCTAATGCTTCTTCAAGAGTTTTTTCCCATCCGGGCACAACCTGCCAGAGGTAACGCTCATAGCCGAATTTTCGCAGGTATTTAGGGTTTACGATTTTGGCATAGCCATTCTCAACCATTACAGTGGTTCTTACTTTTTTTGCCTCGTCGCTGGCCATGTATTTTATATATTCCCAGGCCGCATCCCGAGTGGCTTTGTTTTTAACGGTAGCATTTATCCCGAGCATGGAAGCATTTATTTCACTTATGCTGCCCTCTGGGCCCTCCGGGACCCGCGCCAGGCCCACTACATCCGGGTCTACAGTAGCAAGTACGGTGTCGGAAAGATAATCCGTAATCATGCTTAATTGCCCGTCTTTCCAGCGGTCATACATATCTAAACCGACATAACTTACTCCGAGGTGTTCTCTTCCTTCATAGTACCACTTGCCGATTAAAAGTTTCTGATAGAACTTTAAAGCAGCTGCAACTTCGGGCGTGTTGTAAACGGCATGCCAATCGCCTTTTTTGTCCTGCGTAATTACTTCTCCGCCGGCAGACCTTAAAAACGTCATAAACTGCCAGGCTGACCGGCCGTTGGTTCCTATAAAACCTAATCCGTACCTGCCTTGCCTGGACACCGTTAATTTTTTTGCATATTCATAGAGTTCATCCCAGGTATTGGGAGGTGCATTCATGTCCAGCCCTGCTTCCTTGAAATGGTCTTTTCTATACATCAGGACCATTACCAGATTATTGAAGGGAAGAAACCAGTAGTGGCCGTATCTTTTTACAACAGGCCTGATTTGCGGCTGGACTACATCATCAATTTTTATTTTTTCTTTCTGTTCCCATTCCTTGATGTAATCGTCAAGCGGGTAGAGAAAACCCTGGGTTATAAACGATTCTGATTTGCGGAAATTTATATACATCACGTCCGGAGCCGTGCCGCCGGCAATTGCCAACAGCTGGCCTATGTCGAATGAACTGCTGTTTGGTATTACGATCAGTTTTGAGCCTGTAAGCAGGATATCGGGGTGAAGTTCTTTGAAGCGTTCTATTAAAGCGTAATTTACTTTTTCAGTTATATCCCTGCCCCAACGGTTCGGCAAAGACCATAAATGGAGGGTAACCGGGTTTCTCGCAGTGCGAGCGGCGGTTCCGCCCGCGTAAGTTCCGGACAGGGATAGAATTATTATCGACAGGGCGGCTATTAATGTTTTGGAAAAAGATTTAGGCATTAGAAAAGCGTTATGCGAGCCTGATAGTTTCATGGTTTATTTTTACAGATTTATGCCCGGCTATACTTTTATTGGCCGCAGCTCCTATAAGCACGGCGCTTATGGCTTCTTCGAGTGTGGCGAGCATATTTGTAAGCTGTCTGTCGGGGTTGGAACCAAGCAGGGCTTCCCTCATGGCGGGGTCTGCGCCGCCGTGCTCGCCTTCAGCCCGTGGAATCGGAATTTCTTTTACGCCTTCATTTATTAAATAGAGCTGGATTTTTTCTCCGATGTGTTTTTCCATGCCGAAAACAGTAACATTACCTGCGAACCATCTTGTATCATGGACCATTGAATATTCAAGCCTGCCTTTGGTTCCTTCTATAATTATGTCAATTCCTTCATAAGAGGAAAAAGCGCAGAGCATAAAATTCACCAGCACGCCGTTTTCATAGCTGTAAATTACATTAGCCAGGTCTTCGGTAGTTATTCCCTTGTCATAGACACATTGGTCGCGAAAATAACTGTTTTTTTCTTCCGCATTCAGATACATTTTTTTTGAATCTTCGTTCTTAAAAAGGTCAGCGTAGAAATCACATTTATCCTTGTATTTATCGCACTCACGGCATCTTTTAGCGCGGTAAGGGCCGTTTTTTCCGTAAAAGCCTACTTTACCATTAGCGAAAACTTCTTTTGGTTTTGAGCCGATAACCCAATTTATCAAATCAAAACAATGACTTGCTTTATGAATAAGCAGGCCGCCTGAATTTTCTTTTAATCTGTGCCACCTGCGGAAATAGTCTGCTCCGTGGCACCGGTCAAGTTTTTCATTAAAAAAAACGGAAAGAGGTTTTCCTATTTTGCCTTCGGAAATTATTTTTTTTATTGTTGTCATAGCAGGCCCAAAGCGGAAATTATGCGCTGTAAATACCCTGCCTTTGGATTTTTTTGCCGCGTCAGATATTTCTTTGCACTGCTGGGAACTGATGCAAAGCGGTTTTTCGCTGATAACATCTTTATTCATCTTGAGCGCTTTTATTACATATTGCGCATGCGTGTAATCGGGCGTACAGACAATTACGCAGTCGGGGTTGAGCTCTTTCATCGCGAGGGCGAAATCCGTATAAACAGGCAAGGCTACACCCAGTATTTCTTTTGCTCCCTGTAATCTTTTAAGGCTGATGTCGTAAAGCCCGGTCAGAGTAGAATTATATGAAAATTCCTTTAATATAGGCGCTGCAAATGTGTTTAATCCCCGGGCTCCTGCCCCTGCAAGTAAATACTTCCTTTTATTGTCCACACTTCCTCCCTATTGTCTTCTTTCTCACCCAGTTACAATATGCGCAATTGCAAGTATCAACGGTTGTAATCAAAGGTTTTTGTTTTACAATTTCAATCGTATTATCAACCACATCCTTCGATTTCATCAGATAAACAGTGCTTAACCCTAGTTTTTTTCTTTGATGAGGCCTTTTTTAAATAAAATCTTATATTCTTCCTTATATTTTTGAACATTATAGCACCACTTCTACTAGTTTCAAACAATAGTCCCGTTTTCTAATTTCACCTGGCGGGAAACCTGCTGGCTCACCTGCGGGCCATGGGTGGTTAAAACAACGGTTACTCCTTCCTGGTTGATTTCTTTCAAATATTTTAAAACAATAGCTGTGTTTTCAGTATCTAAATTGCCCGTTGGTTCATCCGCAAGAATTATTCTTGGGCCCGTAACCAGAGCCCGCGCAATGCCGACTCTCTGGCGTTCGCCTACGCTCAGTTCTTCAGGCTTGTGATCCAGCCGGCTCTGCAGGCCCACTCTTTCCAGCGCTCTGCGGGCTTTGTTGATTGCGTCAGGATCGTTCTTTTTTGCAAGGAACGGCAGTAAAACATTTTCCATTGCGGTCAGATACGGCACCAGGTAAAACAACTGGAATACAAAACCAATTTTCAGCGCTCTTAATCTTGCTCTTTCGCGGCGGGTAATATTAAATATAGGCGTATCGTCAATATGAATGCTTCCGCTGGCAGGTTTTATAAGCCCTGCAATGCTGAAAAGCAGGGTGGTTTTGCCGCTGCCGCTGGAACCCATTATGGAAATAAACTCGCCGCTGTTGATTAAAAGGTCTATGTCTTTTAACGCGTAGATTTCTTTTGAGTTTTTATAAAAAATCTTTGTTAGTTTTTCAATTTTTATCATTTTATTCTGTCCTTAAGATTTCAGCGGGGTCTAGGCGTGTGGCTTTCAGAACCGGCAGAATACCTGCGGCCATTACCACCAGGCAGGAACATAAAAGCGAAATTAAAATCAATCCGGCCTCCGGTTTTACAGGGGCCTTTACTATTTTTGGTCCCAGATAAACAGCTATACCGGTGCCGAGTAAAAATCCGGCTAGAGCGCCGGCCAGGGCAATAAAAAGAAGTTTGTAAATAAAAATAAGCGATATCCTGCCTGCGGAAATTCCCAGGGCTGATAGGGTGGCAACTTCTATTTTTCTTTCCTTAACGTTATTGTATGAATAAATACCTAGCACAAAAACCGTCAGGATGAACAAAGATAATTGGAACCAGAAACCCAGCCGATCCATAAACAACCTGGTTTCGGTTCTTGCTACCGCCAGATTCCTGTAGACGATTATTTGCGTGTCCGGGAGAATTTTTTCAAGCTTGTTTTTTATTTCGGTGATATAGTCGCCGTAACAGATGCAGTTCATGGCCTCGATGGAACTCACCAGGCCCTTCAGGCCGAGCAGTTTTTGGGCAGATTTCAATGAAACAAATATACTTATGTCGTCTATACTGCCCAGAGGCTGTTTTATTTCTTCAACAAGAAATTTTGATCCGTTGATGTCGATGTTTTGGCCTTTTTTCAGGCCGAGGATTTTAGCCGCATCAGCTCCGAGGATTGCGTTGCCGTCCGAAATGGCAGGGCTTATCAGGTCTTTGGCGGAACCTCCCGGAGGATTTATTTCAGGCATAAGCCCGGTTAAAAGAAGGCGGTTTCCTTTTAAAACAACATATTTCTGTAATTTTCCTACGAAGTGCTGCGCTTCTATTTTGGAAAAACCGGCAAGTTTATTAACATAATTTTCAGGCAGTGTTTTCAGGGTGTATTCGCCTGCCCACAATTTTTCAGGGTCTGTTCCTTTCGGCAGGACAGCCAGGTTGTTTCCCAGGTCTCTCATCAGTATCCGCACCTTGTTTTTTGAGGCTTCGCTCATATTCCTTATAGAAACAACGGACGCTACAGCCAGGCTGACAAACAGGACGCTGATTAAAAATGACGCTTTGTTATAGCGCAATTCTTTATTGACTATGGACAAAATTTTCATTAATTTCCTTCACCTGAAATGGTTTCCATCAGAAGGTCTTCACCGTAAGATTCCGGGCTGTTCATGCAGCTGCAGTTCCAGTTGGCGGCGCGCATTCTATCAAGAATTTGATCCTTGGTGATTGTTTTATCTTTTAGAACGAACATTACTTTTGCATTGCCTAAAAGAAAGGCAACGCTGATATTTTTATCTCCCTGCGGAATTTCAAGATTTTTTAATAAAAATGATTCGTTAACATCGTTAGTGTCCAGCCAGAGGATACTTACGGTAATATTATACAGCTCTTCGCAAATTTTTAACACCGATTTCATTTCTGGGTAGAGTTTTTTCGCCTCTTCGCTCTTGCGGTCTGAGACATATAGAAGAACCGTGTTATTTTTTTTCTTTAAACTTTCAGCTATTTTTGTTTTCATGGGGCTTGCTATGATGTTTTCGATATCTTCAATGGTTACTTTTTTACCGTAACGCCGGCTCCAGATGATTTTCCCGGAAGGAGAAGCCAATAAAAACACAAAACGTTGGTTCTTCTTTAGTTTTAAATCTTTGTTAGCGGCATCCAAGTCCGCAGTGTTTTCTATCCTTTTTATCCAGATGTTGGCTTTGGAATACCGGATCCATTTCGCTTCGAAACTATCTACCAGTTTGTCATACTCTTCAAATTTTGCTTTCTTGTCCGCCCTGAAATAATACAGGTTGTAATTCTCGGGTATCCATTGTCTTGAATCTTCGGAAATTATTTTCAGGTTACAGCATAGGACATCTGTTTTAAAAATACAAAAAACAAAAAGTACCGTAAGGAAACTTTTAAGCAAGTTATTGATTTTTTTCATTATTTTAACTTCAGGTATTTTTTATTTGCGTTTAGCATTTCATTGTACATATTCCAGGTATCTTCCATCGATGTTTTGCAGAGAGGGTCGTTTAAAAATGCGTGAAATCCGAGTTGTTTATCTCCTTTAAGAACGGAATTTACAACCATTTCCAGATTGCACACGTGCCTCATCACAAGAGGATACAATCCGTCATGAATCCTTCCGGCCTTAATCGGCCTTATTGAGTTTTTTGAAAAATAAGCGTTGGTTTCTACAATGGCGCCCTTCGGGAGGTTTTCAATCTGTCCTTCATTTCTATAGTTTACATTTGTCATAAGCGGTTTTATACCGACAAGCGCTTTCATTAAATCAGTTCCTTCTTCATCCGAATGAGTCAATTTAAATTTTTCCTGCCCCAGGATTCTTTTTTTGAATAAAAGGGGGCTTGCATTATAAACTTTCAGCCTATATTCTATGGGAGTGATATCGACCCCCCAACGGTAAGCGGAATCTTCGCAAGTCAGGAACCAGGGCACAAACTCAGCCAGGTGCCTGTCGCCGGCTGCGGCTAAAATTCCGTATCTTTTAAACATTTCAAATGTAATTTGGTAGTGGCAGGTAAAAAAGTTATTTTCTTTTTTTATCTCTTTCTTTGTGTATTTACGGATAATGTTTTTTTGATTTATATGTTTTTTTACCAACTCCAGCAGGTCGCGCCCCTTCCAGGTTGCCTTATCAATAAAGGTGAAATGATTTATACCTAGGACATTGACTTTGATTTCCTGCCTTGGAGGAAGCGGGCATTTTAAATACTTTTTAGCCAAAGTTGCCAGAAAATTCTGGGCGCTGAAAACTTCATGGCAGCAGCCAAAAACTTTTAAAGAGGGTTCGGCAATACCTATTATTCTTGTGCAGGCGCTCATGGGGTTAGTGTAATTAATTACCCAGGCTTTAGGGCATATCTTTGCTATTTCATGCGCTATCCCGCTGTAGATGGGCACGGTCCTCATTATTCTCATTAAGCCTGCCGGTCCGACAGTATCGCCAACGGTATGGATTATGCCGTATTTTCTTGCTATTTTTAAATCCTGCCCCATCAATTTGAGACCGCCGGGGGTTATGGAAATTATTACAAAATCTGCATCCTTCAACGCTTCTTTTTGTGTTTTAACGGCTCTGTATTGCCAATCGGATAAAACACCTTTCTGTTTTTGAAGCCAGTTGCCGTATTCCTCATTCAACCTGGCGGCAGGCAGGTCAATGTCATAAAGGTAAACCTCGCCGCTTAATTCCGGGCAAAGGGCTAAATCCCTCATAAGTATATGAGTCCAGCCCCTGCTTCCTCCACCGATGTATGCGATTTTTACTTTGGCATGTTCCATAGTTTCTCCTTTTTAATACGCCTTGTTCAATGAAAATCTTAGCAAAATATTAGGTTGTTTTCAATTTTAATATTCAAGAAGTTTCTTTGCATATTAAGGAACTCTGCCTTCTCCGAGCAGGGTATAGGTCTTACCGTCGTGCTCTTTAACATGCGAGTATTTTACTTCATCAAATACAAGCCTAATAGAGAGGTCAATGGGAGTTCCAATTACAAATGAGTTTGTTATGTCCCATAATATATCGTAAATAAATTTGAAGAAAAGGTTAAACAGAAAGGTTTATAAAATATTAAAATATCTTTCCCGGATTCAGGATACTATTAGGGTCGAAGGCTTTTTTTATTGATTTCATCAGTTCGATTTCTTTTGGGTTTGAATATTTATAAAGCAGGTCTTTTTTTACAAGCCCTATGCCGTGTTCACCCGAAACTATGCCAGCCAGTTTATGTCCTGCTGAATAAATTTCTTCTTTCACCGCGTTGAAATTCTTTTTAAAATATTCAGCATCCAGCGGTTCCCAGGTGTCAACTCCTTTAAGATTGGCGTTCATTATATGGATATGGACATTTCCGTCGCCGGCATGGCCATAGATGGGAAACCACATATTGTATTTCTTTGATATTTTATTCACTTCATCCACAAAGTTAGCTATTTCTGAAATAGGAACCGTGATATCCAGCATTTCTATTGTATGTGATTTTAACGCTTCGTAAAAAATGCCTCTTATCGCCAAAATTGTTTCCTGTTTTTCGGCTGATTCCGCTATGAATACGTCAATAGCGCTGTTTGCCAGGCATACTTCGGATATTTGTTCGGCAATTTTCATCAATTCAGTATCGCTAGTGCTTTCGATTATGATCATCAAGTCGGCTTTTCCCTGGGAAACAGGCCATTTTTTATCAAGGTAGTTTTCGGAAATAGGAATAATGTCTTTTTCAATGAATTCTATCGCAAGCGGCATTATTTTATTCTGGAACAACAGCGGGACGGTTTGAATTGCGCTGTGTAAATCCTCGTAAGGAATAATAAGCGTAAGAAGATACTTGGGCAAGGGCAGCAGGTTTATTGTGGCTTTAGTGACTACACCAAGAGTTCCTTCGGAACCTATCAGCAGGTTCTGCAGGCTGTACCCGGTTGAATTTTTCATCAATTTACCGCCAAGTTTTGCTATAGAGCCGTCAGCGAACACAACTTCAAGCCCTCTGACGAAATTTCTGGTTACTCCGTATTTTATGGCCCTTGAACCACCGGCGTTTGTGGCTATAACTCCTCCGATAGTCGCTGATTCATCTCCCGGATGAGGGGGGAAGAACAGATTAGCCTTATTGATTTCCTTGTACATGTCTTTCAGAGTTGTGCCTGCCTCAACAACAACCATAAGATTATTTGTGTCAACTTCTACTACCTTATTCATATTTTCAAGCGATAAGACCACGCCGCCATAGAAGGGCACGCAGGCTCCGCACAAACCAGTGGCTCCGCCTCTTGCAGTAACGGGAAAATTGTTCTCATTTGCCAGTTTCAAAACCGCAGATACTTCTTCCGTGGTTTTAGGTTTTACGACAACTTCCGGGTATTTTTTTATTTCAGGCACGGCGTATTCGTCATGGGAATAATCTTCCATTTTTTCTTTTTCTAGTATTATGTTGCCTGTGCCGACAATGTTTTTTAACTTTTCAATTATTTCTGTTTCAATTTTTTTGTACATGCATAATCTCCTTTTATCCCAGGCAAATGGCTATAATCCCTGTTATGCCGCCGATAATTCCTAAAAAACCAAGCCTATTTATTTTCCCCTTGAAAAAGAAATGTGAAAACAGTGCTGTTGTAATAATGGTGCCATTGAGAGTAACAGGGAAGACAATCATTGCAGTTATTGATTCCAATGCTTTTAAAGTAAAAAAATACCCACAATGCTTCCCAAGGCACCAAATTTGATACTATCTAAAGTAAAACTCCTGTATTTTAAATTTAAAATAATTATGATAGTTATACTTAAACCGCATGCCGTTATAATCAAATGTATAAAAGGCATGCATATATATACTATAAATTTTATTGTTTTTCAATACCGAGTTAGAATTCAGGCTTTACAAGGATATTCTAAATAAGTATAATGAAAACTGTAAAACAGCAGGCGAAAATGGCACAAATATGGCACAAATGGCTTTTTTGCTTGTAGCTTATTGCGTTAAAAAACAAGGGTTTTACTGACGAGAAAGTAACATTTTGGAGAGATGGGTGAGTGGTTAAAACCGCTGGTCTTGAAAACCAGTGTGGGCGCAAGCCTGCCGGGGGTTCGAATCCCTCTCTCTCCGTTTTTATTTGGATTTTAAAAGGAGCACCATGGAAGAACAAAAAACTAACGGAACCGGTTCAAAAGAAGAACTTTACCGGGACTACAGAAAAAGGATGGATGTCGACGCCATCCGCCTTTCCTTTATTAACCACCTACATTACACCCGCGCAAAAGATGAATACTCCGCCACGGATTTTGACGATTATTTAAGCCTCGCCTACACAATCCGCGACAGGATTGTTGAAAAGTGGAGCAACACCCAGCAGAAATATTATAATATCAACGCAAAAAGAGTTTATTATCTTTCGCTTGAATTTCTCCTCGGCAGGCTAATCCTTAATAATATCATAAACCTCAAAATGCTGGACCAGACAAAGTATGTTATGAAACAATTGGGCCACGATTTTGATAAACTTCTGGCTATGGAGCCGGATGCTGGCCTGGGTAACGGCGGTTTAGGTAGGCTGGCCGCGTGTTTTCTTGATTCTATGGCAACAATAGGCATTCCCGGGTACGGTTACGGACTTAGATACGAGTTTGGTATTTTCAATCAAAAGATTGTCAACGGATTCCAGATAGAAGAACCGGAAGAGTGGCTTAAATATGTTTACCCGTGGGAAATTGCCAGGCCGGAATTTTCGAAAGTTGTTAAATTTTACGGCGAAGTTGTACAAAAAAAAGATGAATTCGGTAAAACGAAGTATATCTGGCAGAACACAAGAAATGTTCTGGCACTGCCTCATGATATTCCGGTAGTCGGGTACGGAAACGGTATTGTTAACACACTCAGGTTGTGGGCGGCGCGCGCTTCAAATGAGTTTGACCTGGAAATTTTTAACCATGGCGATTACATAAAAGCTATTGAGGACAAAAATTATTCCGAAAATATTTCCCGCGTGCTGTATCCGAACGATAATATCCTGGAAGGCAAAGAATTAAGATTGAAACAGGAATACTTTTTTGTATCGGCTACCTTGCAGGACATTTTAAGAAGGTACCAGAAAACTTTTGAGTATTTTGACAATCTTTCCGATCAGATTGCTGTACAATTGAACGATACTCATCCTGCTCTTGGAATATTGGAGCTTATGCGCCTCCTTGTTGACGAGTACAACCTAGAATGGGGCAAAGCCTGGGGAATAACTACAAAAGTATTTGCATTTACCAACCACACTGTATTGTCTGAAGCCATGGAAAAATGGCCCGTGAGCCTTCTTGAAAAATTGATTCCGCGCCATTTGCAGATACTTTATAAAATTAACGAGAACTTCCTGGAAAAAATCCAATTGGAATATCCCAATGACCCGGAAAAAGTAAAACGCATGTCGCTTGTAGAAGAAGGTTATGAAAAACAGGCCCGGATGGCTAACCTGGCCATTGTCGGCTCGCATTCTGTTAACGGAGTAGCAAAACTTCATACGGATATTTTGATTAACAGTGTTTTCAAGGATTTTTATGAGTTGTCGCCGGAAAAGTTTAATAATAAAACCAATGGTATTACTTTCCGCAGGTGGCTTTTGGCTTCAAATCCCGAATTATCGCGCCTGATTTGCGGTAAAATCGGTGATACGTGGATTACCGAATCCATGGAACTGAAAAAACTCGAGAATTCTATTGATGATGAAGAATTTCTGATAAAATTATATGAAACAAAGAAGTTAAACAAAATCAAACTTGCGCAATATGTAAAAGAAACCATGGGAATTGAGCTTGCTGTTAACTCTATATTTGATGTCCAGACAAAAAGAATTCACGAATATAAAAGGCAATTTTTAAGTATTCTGCATGTCCTGATAATGTATAACCGGCTGAAAAAAAATCCTGATTTAGATCTTGTGCCCGTTACCTTTATTTTGGGCGGAAAATCCGCGCCGGGCTATTATAGGGCGAAGCTCATCATCAAGCTTATCAATTGCGTCGCAGATTTAGTAAACAACGACAAAACAATTAAAAATAAAATCAAAGTTGTATTCATACCCAACTACGGCGTTTCTGTCGCTGAGAAAATTATTCCCGCAGCGGATGTAAGCAAGCACATTTCAACTGCGGGCAAGGAAGCTTCCGGCACCAGTAATATGAAGTTTTCGCTTAACGGCGCTGTTGCCGTCGCCACCCTTGACGGCTCGAATATAGAAATTATGAACGAAGTGGGGGAAGAAAATATTTATATTTTCGGTTTGAAAGCCGCGGAAATTGAAAAAATGGTTGCTTCGGGAAAATATAACCCGAAAGACATTTATAATAAAAATCCTGAAATTAAACAGGTTGTTGATATGCTGAAAAACGGCGATCTCGCCTGCGGAGACCAGGGCCTTTTCAAGCCTCTTTATGATTCGCTTATAAACGGTGTTGACGGTAATATGGCAGACCAGTATTTTGTGCTGGCAGACCTTATGAGTTATACGGAAACCAACCTGAAATTAAACAGTGATTACAAAAATAAGATCGGATGGCAGAAAAAATCGCTGAAAAATATCGCAAATATGGGTTATTTTTCAAGCGACCGTACAATAAGGGCCTACATGGAAGAAATCTGGAATATAAAACCTGTAGAAATGAATAAAACAGCGAAGGAAAAACCTTAGCTACTTTATTTCTTTGAAGTCCAGATATTTCTGAAGCGCGTCTGGTATCTTAACTGAGCCGTCACCGCGCTGGTAATTTTCCAAAATAGCTGCAAAAATCCTGCCCACAGCCAACCCTGAACCATTGAGTGTATGCACAAATTCTTTTGTGCCGTTTTCACGTTTGAATTTTATATTCATCCGGCGCGCCTGGAAATCCTTAAAATTACTGCACGAAGAAACTTCCCGCCACAAATTCTCGCCCGGCATCCAGACTTCCAGGTCATAAGTTTTGCTGGATGAAAAACCCAGGTCTCCTGTAGAAAGCGCAACAGTCCTGTACTGAAGTTTCAGCTTTTTTAACACTTCTTCCGCATTAAGCGTAAGTTTTTCGAGTTCGTCCATGGAATCTTCAGGCCTGGTGAATTTTACCAGTTCAACTTTATTGAATTGGTGGTTTCTTATCAGCCCTTTTGTGTCTTTTCCGTAGGATCCTGCTTCGCGCCTGAAACAGGCGGAGTAAGAAACGTATTTTATCGGCAATTCTTTTTCAGCCAGTATTTCATCGCGGTGCATATTTGTTACGGAAACTTCTGCTGTAGGAGTAAGGTACAAATCATCTTCCGCGCATTTATAAAGTTCTTCTGCAAATTTCGGCAGTTGGCCTGTGCCGGTTGCGGATTTTGTGTTAACCATGTAAGGCCCGAATATTTCCGTGTAGCCGTGTTCCTTTGTATGCAAATCCAGCATGAACGTAAAAATTGCGCGTTCCAAAGCGGCGCCCTTGCCTCTGTAAAGAGCGAACCTCGAACTTGAAATTTTAGCTGCCCTTTCAAAATCCAGTATCCCCAGGCGTTCACCAATGTCCCAGTGGCCTTCCGGCTTACCTGTATCGGGAATTATTTCTTTTTGGGTTTGGCGGATAACCTTGTTTTGCTCAGCTGATTCACCGACAGGCACTGTGTCGTCGGGAATATTGGGTATCATTAAAACAAAATCGTTGATTTGTTTTTCAATTCCCGTTAAAGTATTTTCTTTTTCTGAAAGATTTTTCGCGATTTCAACGCTTTGCGCAGACGCAGTATCGGTGTTTTTCCCGTCTTTTTTTAGTTTGGCGAACTCATCGGATATTTTTTTACGGTCGGCGCGCAATGTGTCGGTTTGCACAATCAAAGCCCGTCTGGATTTCTCCCAGTTTAAAAAGTCGTCAAGCGAAATCTTTGAATTTCTTTTCTTTAACGCGTCCTTCACCTTTTCTGTGTTTTCCCTGATAAACTTTAAATCAAGCATAGTTACCTCTCTTTACTGGTATTATATAAATTCAGCGAGAAAAATGCAAAGCTTGGGTGTGATTAATACGGATTAATACGGACAGGTTAATACGGAATCCGATATTGAAAAGCTACTATAGACGGAAAATTAAAAAAGTAGATTCACTTGGCAGGTGAAAAAGAAAGAAAAAAGCCTCGTTTTTTGGTATAATTTCGTTATCGACGGAAAAACACCAAAAAGGAGGCTTAGATAT
>JAHIVV010000023.1 GCA_018816525.1 Elusimicrobiota bacterium | reverse complement strand
CGCAGTATGTTCATTTTGTATATCCGGTTGAGCGATTATCCCGACTTTATAACCTTCTTTGGTTAATAAATTCCCAATTACGGCTACACCAATAAACGGGCTGTCTAAATAGGTGTCGCCGCTTACAAGGATTATGTCGCACTGAGTCCAGCCCAGCTTCTTCATTTCGTCTGACGTTGTTGGCAAGAACATAGCTGTATTCTACGTTATTTTCGTATTGTAGTCAATTATTACCTCCCTACCCCTGCCACTAAAAATTGACAATTTCCAGCTTAAAAAGTATAATTATTACCTACCAAAGTTAATATTTTAATCAAAGGCGTCCATTCATGGGAAAAATACTCGATAAAATCGACAAACCGCAGGATTTAAAACTCATCCGCAGGGAATTAATGCCTGAACTCCTTGAAGAAATCCGCAACGAAATCATCGAAACTGTATCAAGAAATGGCGGTCATATCGCATCCAGTTTAGGGTGTGTAGAGCTAATCACAGCGCTCCATTACGTTTACAATACTCCTGAAGATAAAATCATATTTGACGTAGGCCACCAGGCCTACGCTCACAAGTTACTTACCGGCCGAAGAGACAAGTTCAAAACATTAAGGCAATATGAAGGTATCAGCGGTTTTCCTGTCAGAGAAGAATCTGAATATGATGCTTTCGGTGTAGGGCATTCTTCAACATCAATATCAGCCGCTTTAGGTTTTGCAGTTGCCCGCGATTTAAAAGGCGAAAAAAATAAAGTTATAGCTGTTATCGGTGACGGCAGTATGACCGGAGGCATGGCTTTTGAAGGCCTCAATAACGCCGGCCATATCAACACTGACATGCTGGTAATTTTAAATGACAATGAAATGTTTATTTCGCGCAGGGTCGGCGCAATAGTAGGATATTTTGCAAAATTATTAACCCTGGGTTCCGTCAAAAGGATAGAAAAAAGAATAGAAACATTTTTAATGCGGATAAGAAACTTTGGTTCCTATTTTATCCGTATTGCCAGAAGATTCAAATTCTTGTTCATCCCAAGCTTATTATTTGAAGAAATGGGATTCACTTACATCGGGCCTGTAGACGGAAATAATTTTAATGCTTTGGTTGAAATATTATCTAATATCAAAAAAAATCATGGCCCCACTGTTTTACACATAGTCACAAAAAAAGGCAAAGGCTATCATCCTGCAGAAAAAAACCCCATTAAATTTCACGGAGCCGCGAAGTTTGAAATAGAAACCGGCGAAGCGCAAAAGTTTGCAGGAACGGACAATAAACCGACCTATACTGAAATTTTCGGGCAAACCTTAGTAGACCTGGCAAAAAGTGACGACAAAATTGTAGCTATAACTGCGGCAATGTCCGAAGGCACAGGGCTGAAGCCGTTCGCAAATGAATTTCCAAAAAGATTTTTTGATGTAGGCATAGCTGAACAGCATGCCCTTACATTTGCAGCGGGCCTGGCGGTAAGCGGTTTGAAACCGGTCGTTGCGTTATACTCCACGTTTCTTCAAAGAGGTTTTGACCAGCTAATTCACGATGTAGCGCTTCAGAACTTGCCTGTTATCATAGCCATAGACAGAGCCGGAATAGTAGGAGACGACGGCAAAACACACCAGGGAATATTTGATATATCCTTCATGAGGTTAATACCTAATTTCGTCATTATGTCACCCAAAGATGAGCAGGAACTCAAAGACATGCTCTACACCGCAACCCAATTGAACAAACCAGTAGCGATAAGATACCCTAGAGGTAAATCTATCGGTGTTAAACTTAATGCATTGTACACAAACATCCCTTTAGGTAAAGCCGAAGAACTGATTAGCGGCAAGGACATGTACATATTAGCCGCCGGCAATATGGTTTACCCTGCTCTTGAAACTCAAAAGATGCTGAAAAAAGAAAATATAGACGCCGGTGTCATCAATATGCGCTACATAAAGCCTCTGGATGAAAAACTTATCGGAAACATTTCCAAAAAAGCAAAGAAAATAGTTACCCTGGAAGAGGGAGTGTTAACCGGCGGTTTAGGCAGTGCAATAAAAGAGATAGTAAGCGGGCCTGATGTTAAAATTCTGAATATCGCTTTGCCCGATAAATTTATTGAACATGGTTCGCAGGATATATTAAGAAATAAATACGGTTTATCTTCAGACAAAATGTTTGAAACAATAAAGAAGTGGTATGCAAATTAACGACAAGCCAGCCAATAAAACTGTACGGCTTGACCAATTGATGCTTGAAAGAAAACTGGTTGAAAGCAGGGAGAAAGCGCAGGCTCTTATACTTTCAGGTAATGTCAAGGTCAACGGTGAAACCGTACCGAAAGCTTCAAAGAAATTTAGCCCTGATATGTTAATTGAAGTAAAAGAACCTTTGAAATATGTTTCGCGCGGCGGGCTTAAACTTGAAGAAGCGGTTCAACATTTCAGTATAGATATAAAAGACAGGGTTTGCCTGGATATCGGTTCTTCAACCGGCGGGTTTACTGATTGCCTTTTGCAGTCGGGAGCAAAGAAAGTATATTCGACTGATGTGGGCAAAGGGCTGATTGACTGGAAACTCCGCAACAATCCTAAGGTTGTTTTATTAGAAAGTATTAATTTCAGGTATTTTGACTCGGAATTATTAAAAGATGAAATTGAAATCATTACTATAGATGTTTCCTTTATTTCGTTGGATAAGATTTTGCCGAAAATAAAAGAGGTAATTAAGAATAAGGTAAAAATTATTGCTCTTGTAAAACCGCAGTTTGAAGCAGGAAGAAGCCAGGTGAAGAGGGGAATAATTACTGATGAGAAGGTTCAGCTTGCAACGGTTGAGAAAATCAGGAGTGTTGCGCAATCATTGGGATTTACATATAATGGTGTGGTGAAATCCCCGATTCAGGGAGCAAAGGGCAACACAGAATATTTGATTTATCTTACAAATTACGGTAATGACAACCAATAATAAGAGCTGTAAGCGTTGAAGTTGTAGGCAGGATAAAAGATAAAAATAAGATGAATTACGATTTTAAAAGTTTTGAACCAAAATGGCAAAATTTCTGGGAAGAAAAGAAATTTTTCCTCTCAGATGAAAAGTCTGCGCTTCCAAAGTTTTACTGCCTTGTGATGTTTCCATACCCTTCCGGCAAAATACATATGGGCCACGTACGAAATTATGTTATTGGTGACGTTATTTCGCAATATAAACGAATGAAAGGTTTTAATGTATTTCACCCGATAGGCTGGGATGCTTTCGGCTTGCCCGCGGAAAATGCCGCAATTAAAAATAACATACCTCCAAAAACCTGGACAAAAAAGAATATCGACAATATGCGCGAACAGCTCAAGGGTTTGGGCATAACTTATGATTGGACCAGGGAAGTCGCTACCTGCGACCCTGAATACTATAGGTGGAACCAGTGGTTTTTTATAAAGATGTTCGAAAGAGGGCTTGCCTATAAGAAAAAATCTTCAGTTAATTGGTGCCCGTCCTGTAAAACAGTGCTTGCTAATGAACAGGTAAAAGAAGGGTTATGCTGGAGATGCGATTCAGAAGTAGAAGAAAAAAGCCTTGAACAATGGTTTTTTAAAATAACTGATTACGCAGAAAGGCTGTTAGAGGGCATGGATACAATTTCCAAAGGCTGGCCTGAAGAAGTAATAACCATGCAAAAAAACTGGATAGGAAAATCCATCGGAGCTGAAGTTGATTTTAAAATAGACAACCCTCCGTCAAAAGATATTTCAGAGATCCGAATATTTACAACACGTCCTGACACTTTGTTCGGGGCCACTTTCATGGTTTTGGCTCCGGAACATCCGTTGTTACAACTGGCGAAAGTTCCTGACACCGTTAAAGAATACATTGTAAAAACAAAAAAGAAAACACGCCTTGAAAGAATGTCAACTGAAAAGACAGGTGAATTTACAGGCCTGTATGCAATTAATCCCATGAATGATAAAAAAATACCTATCTGGACCGCAGACTATGTTACTATGGAATATGGTACAGGCGCAATTATGTGCGTTCCGGCGCACGATAAAAGAGATTACGAATTCGCAAAAAAATTCGGCCTGCCGATAGTTGAAGTTATAAAACCTCCTGAAAATGTTGAATTGCCTTATGAAGAAGAAGGAGTTATGGTAAATTCAGGACAATTCAGCGACGAGCCTTCCGCCGATGGAAGGGAAAAGATTATAAAATGGCTTGAAGAAAAAAGCATCGGGGCAAAAAAAATACATTTTAGAATTAAAGACTGGCTTATATCAAGGCAAAGATATTGGGGGACTCCTATTCCCATAATATATTGTGACAAATGCGGCATTCTTCCTGTACAAGAGAAATCATTGCCTGTTTTACTTCCGGAAAATATAAAAATTACAGGAGAAGGCGAATCGCCTTTAAAACATGTTGAAGAATTCTACATAACAAAATGCCCTAAATGCGGAGGAGAAGCCCGCAGGGAAACCGACACTATGGACACGTTCGTGGACTCTTCCTGGTATTTTGCAAGATATTGCGACCCTAATAACGAAAACAAAGCTTTTGATTCCAAGAAAACTGATTACTGGCTGCCTGTTGACCAATATATCGGCGGTATTGAACATGCCTGCATGCACCTGATTTATTCCAGGTTCTGGTTTAAATTAATGAAAGACCTTGGCATGATTAAGTCAGAAGAGCCCTTTTTGAAATTGCTAACGCAGGGCATGGTCACCCTTGGCGGGGCGGCCATGTCAAAATCAAAAGGGAATATCGTTGAACCATCAACAATTATCGACAAATACGGCACTGATACCACCCGCCTTTTTGTCCTTTTTGCGGCTCCACCCGAAAAACAGCTGGACTGGCAGGACACAGGAATAGAAGGCTGCTGGAGATTTCTGACGAGGATCTGGCGGCTGGCTGATACCATGCTTGAAAACAAAAATCAGAAACCCGATAAAACAAAAACAGAAAAACTTGAAATGAAGATGCATCAGACCATACAAAAAGTAACCCAGGACCTGGAAAAAAATTATCAGTTCAATACGGCTATATCCTCAATCATGGAACTGGTCAATGAGTTATATCAATACCCTTCGCTGGGCGACGAAATATCAAAAAAAGCGTATGAAACCGTAATAACACTCATATCTCCGTTTGCTCCTCATCTAGCGGAAGAGCTTAATCATATGCTTGGTAAAACAGAAAGTATCAGAAAAGCAAAATGGCCTGATTATGACCCTAAAAAAACTGAAGAAGCTGTTGTAGAAATTGCCGTACAAATCAACGGCAAAATGAGGGGGACCACCTCTGTACCCAGAGATATAAACGAGAAAGACTTATCAGCAATTATTTTAAAAGACCAAAAATTTGCTAAATACCTGGCAGGAAATATTAGAAAAAACATATATGTTCCCAATAAAATAATGAACATCGTTGTCGAACAATAAGACAGGAGGGATTAAGTATGAAGTTAAGAATTATTGCGTTTTCATCGCTGCTCTTTATTGGTTCTTGCAGCATGTACCAGCCGCAGATGCAGATTTTACCCGAACACATTAAAAAAGTTGCCATCAGGCCTATCGTAAATGATACTACCGCTTACGGCCTTGAAGATAAACTTTTAATAAGAATCACTGATGAGTTTGTAAGAGACGGCAGGTTCACCATCACGGGTGAAGACAATGCTGACGGCGTTGTTGTATGCAAAATTACCTATTATACCCTCCAACCGCTTACTTACGGCCCAAATTTTGATCCCCAGCAATACAAACTTAGAATGCTTCTTAACCTCTATTTTATAGACAGGACTAAAAATGTTACGCTTTGGGAAGAACCCAGTCTTGAAGGCACAATAAATTATAATGCTCCCACTCTACCGGATGGCAAAACTGAAGAAGAAGCCAGGGATAGTGTAAGGCAGGACCTGGCCCAAAAAATTCTAACACGCACTGTTAATGGATTTGGGTCGGTTTCGGGTATTTCTGAAAAAAAAGTGCCAAAAATTTCAAGCACTACTGAAAATGCCCCCGTTCAACCCTAAATGCCATTCAAAAAATTCTTTGAGCTCTCCGGCCGGATAAACAAAACCAATATTTCCCCCGTTTATTATCTATGGGGGGAAGAGCACCTATTACAGGAAACGTTTTTAAAGCAGCTCGAAGAAACTTTGTCCTCAGCAAATTGTGAAAAAAGCATTTTTTACGGTTCCAGCCTCAATGTCGACGACCTGGTTAGTTCAATAGCTTCTCTTTCGTTATTTGCAACCCAAAGATTGATCGTTATCAAAGAAGCTCATAAAATAAAGGGGAATAACGAGAAAATAATTGCAGGAATAATCGGGCAGGGTAACCTTGCATCAAATATTGTTTTCGTAAATATTCTAAAACTTAAGAAAGACCAGTTAAGCAGGAATGAAATTATAAAAGCGGCGGCAGAACAAGGGGATGTGGTTGAGTTCAGGCAGCTTTACCCTGAAGAATGCATTAAATTTGCCATAGCCGAACTAAAAAAAAGCAATAAATCCATATCAGGGCAGGACGCAGAATATCTTTACCAGACGGCCGGTGACAATCTTTTTGACCTGAAAAATGAAATTGACAAATTGGTTTTATTTGCCGGCTCGAAGGATACAATAACCGGCGACGATATTTTCAAATGTAGCGGGTTTATAAAACAAGAAAATATTTATGAAATAACGGATGCTATTTTGGAAAACAATAAAACGAAAGCGCTCAAGCTGATAGACAATCTTTTGGATTCGGGAACGGAAACTTTCCATCTTTTCAATCTTTTTTTCTGGACCTACCGCAGGATTATTATGGCGAAAGCCCTGCAAAAAACCAATACACCTACTGAGATGATACTACGAAAAGTAAAACTTTGGGACAGGAATTTCCCCAGCAAGATAAAAAAATTCAGCCATTCAGAGATTCTTAAAAAATTAGAATGCCTCTATAACGCTGAATTATCAATTAAATCAGGGAAGATAGAAAACGCTGATTTCAGGGTAGTAGCCGCGGAATTATTTTGAAGAGTTTACAAGTCTCATAATCTGCGACTTTTTACGGTTTGTTGCGTTTGGATGGAATATGTTGTGTTTTGCCGCTTTATCTAATTTGCTTACTGCTTCACTAAGAAGTTTTTTTGCCTCATCTGTGCTTTTATTAGCAATAGCTTTTTTGATTTGTTTTATGACCAGTTTAATTCCTTCTTTTATGTCTTTATTGAATTTCTGACGTTTTTTTGATTTTCTTAGTTCTTTTATGCTTGAAGTGTGCCTGCCTGTTTTTAGCTTTGCCATTTTTGTTCCACCTGAACACCCAATGTTACGCGCTTGGAAGCGTATTGGGTGCATTTCCTTTGAATAGTATTTTTGATTTTTCGCGTAGAATATTATAGTATATGCTTCAAAGATTGTCAAATTATTTAAAATTAATAGTTAAATATGGACCAGAAAAAAATCACAAAATATGCAGGCACTGTATCAGCAGCAACAGCGATCTCACGCATATTGGGTTATGCCCGCGATATGATGGTTGCCCAGATTTTTGGTGCAGGCATGTTCGCCGATGCTTTTTACGCCGCCTACCGCATTCCCAATCTCTTCAGAAGGCTTTTGGGGGAAGGTTCTGTTTCGACAGCATTTGTGCCTGTTTTCAGCAGTTACCTTGAAACAAAAACAAAGGAAGAAACCCAGAACCTGCTTAACAATGTTTTCACTGTCCTTCTTATAATACTTGCTGTCATAACAGTACTGGGAATCATTTTTTCCCGCCAGTTGACAACTCTGATAGCTTTCGGGTTTATTGCCACGCCGGAAAAGATGGATATCGCAGTAACCCTTACTCAATTGATGTTTCCTTTTCTCTTTTTTGCCTGTCTTGCTGCCCTTATGCTTGGGGTGTTAAACTCATTAAAAAAATTCTTTTTGCCGGCGGTGGCGCCGGCATCGTTGAGCATCGCTGAATTGGTTTATGCCGCGCTCATATTTTACGTGCTGACTCTCAGCGAAAGCCAGCAAATCAAGGGCCTTGCCATAAGCGTTGTTGTAGGGGGTTTTGCCCAGTATTTTGTCCAACAGCTGGATGTTTTCAGAAACGGATTCCATATTAAATTCAAGTTAAATCTCAAACACCCCGGTTTAAGGCAAATAATGTTCCTGATTATTCCTACAATAGTAAGTTTTTCGGCCGACCAGATAAATACTTTTGTTGACACTATTTGCGCCTCATTTTTAAAAGAAGGCTCCATAACGGCGCTATATTATTCAAACAGGCTTATGCAGCTGCCTTTAGCGCTTTTTGGTATAGCTATGACTACAGTCAGCCTGCCTATAATGTCCCAAAGTTATGCAAAAAATGACATGCAGCAAATGAAACAAACCCTAAATTTTTCATTATGCCTTTTACTATTCACCCTATTACCAGCAACAATAGGTTTTATAGTGCTTGGTTTGCCTATAATCAGATTATTGTTTGAGCACGGGAAATTTACTCTTGAAGCCAGTAAGATAACCTATTCGGCACTCGCTTATTTCTCTCTGGGGTTAATCGGATATTCATTTACAAAAATTCTTGCAAGTTCCTTTTACGCCATGAAGGAAACAAAATTTCCTGTACGCACGGCTTTGGCAAGCATGGTTGTAAATGTTATTCTGAACATTTTGCTCATGGGCCCCATGGGTGTAGGCGGTCTCGCACTGGCAACTGCGGCAGCTTCCTATGTAAATTCTTTTCTATTGCTTCATTATTTAAGAAAAAGGATAGGGTTGATCGGCGGGAAAGAAATTATGAAAAGTTTCCTAAAAATAGCAATTGCCAGCCTTTTGATGGGGCTGACGGTATATCTTTTCTCCACCTTCCAGTACCCAAACCCGCATTTGTTATTAAACGTATTTATATCGATTCTTGCCGGTTTGATTGTTTACGCTTTAGCGGCAAAACTCCTGGATATTAAAGAAAGAAAACCTGTATTTTCACTATTGAGGATAAACACAATATTTGGTGATGAATAAATATACCGCTTCAATGCCCCATGCCCCGGGAGTATACCTGATGCGCGACTATTCAGGAAAAATACTCTACGTGGGCAAAGCCATAGACCTCTTTAAAAGGGTTTCAAGCTATTTCAACCGAACCAACTCCGAACCAAAGACCGCTGCGCTTATAGCCAACGTAAGAGTTATTGATTATATCATTGCCGATTCCGAAAAATCCGCCCTTATACTTGAAAATAAACTGATAAAAAAGCTTAGGCCAAAATACAATGTTATCTGGCGGGATGATAAATCCTACCCTATGATATGCATAACAGCCCAGGAGGATTTTCCGAGGTTATGTGTTGCCAGGCAGCACCAGAAAAAGGATAAATCAGCAAAATACTTCGGTCCTTTTGACAGTGCCGGCGATATAAGGGATTTGACCAGATATTTGCGGGGTTCTTTCAATATCAGGCCCTGTAACTATGAGATTTCCGAAAATCGCGGGCTCCACGGCTGCCTGTATTTTCAATTAGGCCAGTGTCCCGCGCCATGCCTTGGGAAAATATCCAGGGAAGATTATTTAAAAAATGTACAAAATGCGCAATTATTTCTTGAAGGAAGATACTCCCGGTTATTGTCGAACTTAAAAAAAGCTATGTCCTTGTCGAGCGAAAAACTTGATTACGAAAAATCCGCCAAGTACAGGAATAATATTCAAAGCATTGAAAGCATGTTTGATAAAATCAGATTTCGTGAAATAAAAGAAGGCGACGTTGAATCAAATATAAGCAAATCCCGGGGTTTAAGCCGACTTAAAGAATGCCTGGAGCTAAAAAAAGTGCCCGTAAATATTGAGGCAATAGACATTTCAAACATACAGGGGAAAGAAGCTGTAGGGTCGCTGGTCCGCTTCACCCGGGGGCTTCCGGACAAGAAAAATTACAGAAAATTCAAAATAAAAACAGTCCAGGGCGTTGACGATTATTCAATGATGAGGGAAGTTGTTGAAAGAAGGTATTCCCGGCTGATGAGGAACCGGCAAATGATGCCTGATTTGGTATTAATTGACGGGGGGAAGGGCCATTTGGATACGGCTAAACAGGTGTTCGACAAGCTTGGGATAAATAACCTGTCGTTAATATCGCTTGCCAAGGAAAATGAAGAAATACATATTCCCGGAAAAGACAAACCTTTAATATTGGATAAGGATAACCCTGCCTTGCATATTTTACAGCACATCAGGGATGAAGCCCACAGGTTTGCCATAACTTATCACAGGAAACGCAGAGCCATGCGGCTGGGCGCGGTAAAGAGCGTAAAATGAAAAATTGTCTTTGCCTGGTAATACTATTGAACATGGCTGTTTGCGCGGATTCAAAACCAAAAATTGAATTTGAATATGATGATATAATTATTTTTCATGCCGCGCAAAATTATGTCGACCCTTTCCTGGTAAAAGCCGTGATTAAAGTTGAGTCAGGATTCAATTATAAATGTATTTCCTGCAAAGGCGCCAAAGGATTGATGCAATTAATGCCCGGGGTAGGACAAATGCAGGGGGTTAGAAATATTTTTGACCCTTATGAAAACATAGGAGCAGGGACCAGGCATTTGGCTATACTGCTCGACCTTTATAACGAAAATCTGGATAAGGCTATTGCCGCATACAATGCGGGAATAGGGGCAGTCGCCAGGTACAAGGGCATACCGCCATATCCTGAAACAAGAGATTTTGTAGCAAAAGTAAAAAAATACTATAAAAAGTACAGGAGCACTCACTATATAAGGAGAAGAAACATCCAATCCTTCAAGGATTCCACGGGCTATATGTATTTCTTTAATGAATAAACTGAAAAGTTACCCCGAATTCTATCAGAAAGTATGGCTTGCCTGCCTCAAAATACCTAAAGGTCAGACAAGGGCCTATAAGTGGATCGCTGAAACGATTGGAAAACCTAAAGCGTACCGGGCTGTGGGCACCGCCCTTTCAAACACAGGTATACACATTCACATAAGGTTTTTGCCGACAAAGGTTTTGGACGAGTTGACTTTAAATACGTTAAATGGTAGAATAAAAATCTGCCAAATATGACTTTTTTGCCCCCATCGACTAGCGGTTAGGTCATCGCCCTTTCAAGGCGGTAACAGCGGTTCGAATCCGCTTGGGGGCATTTTGAGCTTTATGCCTCAGTTACGACAGAATATTGCGACCAGGGAATGGGTAATAATAGCAACTGAAAGAGCAAAACGGCCCGAAGATTTTGCACAAACCGACAAAGAAAAAACCAAACAAGAATTACCGGAGTATTCCTCTCAATGCCCCTTCTGTCCAGGAAATGAAAAAAATTCTCCCACTGAAAAATTTTCCATACACAATGACAAGGGCTGGAAAGTAAGGGTTATACCCAATAAATTTCCGGCGCTTGTATCCGAAGGCAAAAAGGAATTTAAAAACGAAGGTATTATACGCCATATGGACGGCTTTGGCATACATGAAGTAATCATTGAAACTCCCCTGCATAACACAACCATAGCCCTTATGGAAAACGCCCAGGTAGAGAATATTATAAAAACTTACCGGAACAGGTACATGTCTGCAGTAAATGATGAACGTATAAAACTTGTAACTATTTTTAAAAATCACGGCCCTTCAGCCGGCGCTTCCCAGGAACATTCTCATTCACAATTGATAGCTTCACCTGTTGTTCCTGCGCATATACGCAGCAGAATTGAAGATGCCATGCGTTATTATGATGACAATATGGAGTGCGTTTTCTGTAAGATGATAAAGGGCGAAATAAAATCAGGGGAAAGAATAGCCGCTCAGACAGAGAATTTTGTTGCATTTATACCCTACGCGGCTTTTTCACCTTTTCACTTATGGCTGCTCCCCAAAAAGCATAATCCCTGTTTCCAGCACATTTCTGACGATGAGGTTGAAGAATTTTCTTCGATATTAAAAGAAATCTTTGCAAAGATATATCACGGGCTGAATAATCCCGATTACAATTATGTCATAAGGTCATTGCCGGGTAAAGCCAGGCATAATGATTTTTTTCACTGGTATTTAAGTATTGTGCCCAGAGTTACTAAAACGGCGGGTTTTGAAATAGGTTCGGGGATGTATATAAACGTGGCGCTCCCAGAGCAAAGCGCAAAATTCTTAAGAGAATACAAATTATAATTCCAGAGTATTAATAAGGAGAATAACCGATGAGAAAAAGACTGCAATCCATTTTTATTTTTATGTTTACGCTGATAGCCGTAAGCGGGTATTATAAAATAAACGCGGCAAGTACTAACGAAGGGATTGAAACAAGCATAGAAACAAAAATTTCTATAGAAACAAGTCTTGAAGAAAGGCTAAGAAAAGTCCTCGCTGAAATTGCGGGAACGGATAAGATAATTATCATTATAAATACCGAACTCTATAGCGAGAAAGAAAAGAAGGAACTGCAACTAAAACCTAAGGATCAAAGATCTCAAATGATTTTGCCTGGTGTTCCGGTAAAAGAGAATATAGGCGAAAGAAAGATTGAGGATTTACTTGCTCCTCTGGACCTCGGGAAAACCAAGACCATGATAAAGAAAATCAATGCCACGATAATTCTTGATAAGGGTGTTTCCCAAGGGGTTGTGGATATTATTAAAAAAGTCGCCGTCGGCCTTCTTGGCGTAGATTTTGAACGCGGGGATCAGTTTGTGATAGAAAGAATGAGCTTCAAGCAAAATCCTTTTTACTGGAATTCGCTGCTTTATCCGCCGCAGCTTTTTTACGTTGTCGCAATAGCTTTATTTACCTTCGCTATTTTTAGTTCCATTTTGTTTTTATTCAACCCTTTTAAAATATTTTCCAGAAGCCTGGTAGATGTTATTGCAAGTTATGTAGCAGTACAGAAGGAAGCAAAATCATCCGAATCTTCTTTCGGAGGCGGGAGTGGAAACTCTGGCGCTTCATTTGAATCAGTCCCGGGCGCTTCTGCAGCAGTTCTGGCTGCAGGAAGCCTTAAGGACACTGAACACAGAAAACCTTTCTGGTTTATTATGCCGGCCGAGGTAAATCAGTTAAGCGAAGCATTAAAAACAGAACCTGCTGAGAACATTGCAGTTGTGATGAATTACCTTAACAGGGATATGGCGTCAAAAATATTTTCAAATCTTCCTGTGGAACAGAGGGTGAAAGTAGCCGATTTATTTTCAGGAGTCAAACAAATGGATCCCGAAGCGGTAAAATCACTGGAACAAAAAATAAAGGATACTCTAAATTATTCACTTGGAGGACAGGACATACTTTTAGGATTGCTGGATTATAGCGACAAGGATACTCAGGATAGAGTACTTGCTTCATTAAAGGCAAAAAGTCCTGAAATTGCAGCGAAATTGCAGAGGTCAATATTTAGTTTTGATGATATTGCCAATTTCGATACAAATACGCTGCAGCTCGTCCTGCGCAGAATAAACCTTTCGGCTTTCGCCCAAATTTTGAAAGCCATGCCGGAAAATTTCAAGACAAAAGTGCTTTCCGGTTTAACTGAAGCGGCAAGAAAAAGGCTCCAGCAGGAAATTGAGCTCGGCAGGCCTATATCTGCGGTAAGAATAGCGGAAGAAAAAAGAAAAGTGGTTGATGCAATACGCCAATTGAATACTGAAGGATTGATAGAGATAAAAAAATAAACAAGGAATTATACCCCATACGCTTCCAAGCGCGTAGAACGGGGTATCCAAGAAGGAATTATACCCCATACGCTTCCAGGCGCGTAGAACGGGGTATCCAGGAGGAATGGGAATGGATTTACTTACGGTAGGCGGAGCTATTATAGGAGCGGCAGCAATATATATAGTCATGGCCCGGGGCCAGATTTTACACATGCTTTTCAATCTGGATGCATTTTTGCTTGTAGTTGTCGGAACACTTTCATCAACTTTTATTGCATACCCCTGGGCAACAATCAGATCAATACCAAAAGCATTCAGCCTGGCTTTCTTCCCCAAAAAAAGAGAAAGTTCGCTGAAAATGATAGAAATTGTAGTTGGTCTTTCTGAAAAAGCAAAAAGGGCTGGGCTTGTCGGTTTACAGCCGGAAATATCAGGGTTGCATGATAAATTTTTAAGGAATGCCGTACAAATGCTTATTGACGGTTATGATATAGATATTATCGAAGACAATCTTGAAAAAGAAATATTGTACGTAAGGGAAAGGCACCAGAAAGTAAGCAGTGTGTTCAGAATGATGGCAACAGTTGCGCCTATTTTCGGCTTGCTTGGAACCTTGCTTGGAGTGGTACAGGTTTTAAGGAATATTACAGACCCTAAATCCATGGGCGCAGCCATGGCTACCGCAGTAGCCGCGACATTTTTCGGAATATTTGCCGCCAATTTTGTGTTTTTGCCTGTTGCCGTCAAACTATCGGAATACAGTGAAGACGAAATTTTAAATATGGAATTGATCACCGAGGGCATAGTTTCAATACACAAGGGTGACGTTCCGGTAATAACCGAGAAGAAACTTGAAGGTTATTTATCGGCTATTCTGAGGGAACAGTCGAAGCAGGCAAAACAAATATAAAAAATGAGACAACGTAAAAGGCCGGTCAGAGTAATACAGCAAAGTTCGATCTGGCTTACAATTTATGCGGATATTATTACAAATCTGACTCTGTTTTTTCTTATGTCGTATGCTTTTACCCGAATGGATGAAGCAAAAATAGCGGATATTCAGTCGGGTTTAACAGGTTTTGTGAGCAAGCCCGCCGCGATGACTGACAGGGCGGCCCGAATTTTAAAACAGATACAAGAACAGGAAGCAGTTACTAAACTTGATTCTGAAAAAGACAAACTGGATAAATACGCAAAATTAGAAGTAAATGATAAGATGATCAGGATTCTTTTGACAGCCCCGGTGCTTTTTGACCCGGGTGAAGCAGTCTTAAAAAAGGAAACAACTTTAGCCCTGGATGAAATAGCAAGGTCTTTAAAATCGTTGCCTAATCAGATTGTTGTTGAAGGCCATACAGATAATGTTCCAATCAGCCAGGGGAAATATTCTACAAATTGGGGTCTTTCTATCGCCAGGGCTGTCAGCGTTGTGGATTACTTTACAAAAGTAAAAAATTTGCCTTCTGAAAAGTTTATTGTCGCAGGTTATGGGGAATTCAGGCCGCTTTATCCAAACGACACTCCTGCAAACTGCGCGCAAAACAGAAGGATAGAAATAAATGTGATAAAATGAGGTTTTTGTGAGCGGAGATTTTGGGGGTAATGTAGATAAAAGAGCATTGTATGACCCTTCAAGCTGGGTAGTTCCTTATGCTGATTTAATAACTACCCTCATGATATTCTTTCTTTTGCTTTACTCTGTTTCCGCCATGGGCGGCTTAGAGTCAGAAAAACTGCTTTCAAATGTCCAGTCTGCCATGGGCGGCGAAAAAGACGAAAATGCAGAACAAAAAACGAAAGAAACAGACGCGGCTTCAAAGCTTTCAAAGGAACTGCAGGATACTGCAAGAATAGAAATTAATGCCCAGAAAATAAAAATAATGCTCCCTGCGCCGGTGCTTTTTGATTCCGGCGGGGCGGATTTAAAAGACGAAGCAATAAAGAGCTTATCGGGAATTGCAAAAATTATTAGGGATATGCCTAATACGGTAATTGTGGAAGGCTACACGGATAATGTTCCCATGAAAACCGGGAAATATACGTCTAATTGGGAACTTTCAGCCGCCCGGGCTTTTAGTGTAGTTGAGTACTTGATGGAAAAAGAGAATATTGATTCAAAAAGGTTTACAGTTTATGGTTATGGGGAATTCCGGCCCGTAACAGCCAATGACACTGAATATGGCCGCGCAAAAAACAGAAGGATAGAAATTAGTATAATGAGGGCTCAGGGCAGGAAGTTGGCAGCTAATACAGAGGAAGGGAAAAAGAAGGAATGAATTCACATGCTTTGGTTTGACATCTGGAATTTAGAGTCTTGCTTTTGTTTTTTTTAATATTATAGAATAAGCACGACTAAAAAAATTCAGGAGGGTTGCTAAATGTCTATACTTACAAGATTTTTTCCTAACAAATTCAATATTTTTGACCTTTACGAGAAACAGATATCTTATGCCGTAGAAGCAGCCAAATATTTCAGGGAAGTCGTATCTAACGGCACTATTGATGCTGCTTCACTCGAAAAAATACATGATTTAGAACACCAGGGCGATGATGTTGCACATGAAATTATTGAACAGTTGAATAAAACATTTATTACGCCTTTCGACCGTGAAGATATCCATTCTCTTGCTAAAGAAATAGATGATATTGTAGATATGATCAATACAATAACCGGCAGGCTTCTTCTTTATAAGTTAACAAAAGTCGATAAAAATTTAGTTGAGTTTGCCGAAATGATTGAGCAGTCTGTTATCGGTGTTTCCTGTGCAGTAAAAGGTTTGAGGGATACGAAAAATATTCAATCAGTAAAGGATGCCTGTGTTGAGGTGAACCGGCTTGAAAAT
This sequence comes from Elusimicrobiota bacterium, assembly GCA_018816525.1. NCBI lineage: Bacteria > Pseudomonadati > Elusimicrobiota > Elusimicrobiota bacterium. The sequence continues at coordinate 12,242 of JAHIVV010000023.1, read as the reverse complement.
ATGGGTGATGCTTTAAGGGATAAATCGCTTACGCAATTATTTGAAACAGAAAAGGACGCGATTGCAGTGATAAAATGGAAAGAAATATACCAGGAAGCCGAAACCATCCTTGATATCTGCGAAGATGTGGCGCATGTCGTTGAAAATATAATAGTAAAGCAGGTGTAAAAAATGACATTAGCTATAATTTCACTTATTCTTCTGGCGCTTTTATTTGATTTTTTAAACGGTTTTCATGATTCAGCTAATTCTATAGCTACGGTTGTGTCAACCCGGGTACTTTCGCCTCAGGTTGCTGTAGTTTGGGCGGCATTTTTTAATTTTATTGCATTTCTTTTCTTTGGCCTTCATGTGGCAAATACGATTGGTAAGGGAATAATTGATATAACCATTGTGGACAATCAACTTATTTTCGGCGCCTTAACGGGCGCTTGTGTTTGGAATATTATTACATGGTATTTTGGCCTGCCCAGCAGTTCTTCTCATGCGCTTATAGGCGGGATGATAGGTGCGGCGCTTGTTAAGACAGGCTCTAAAGCGCTTGTATGGAAAGGAATTATAAAAACCGCGACTTTCATTTTTGTTTCACCTGCAGCCGGCCTAATCTTAGGGTTGGGATTTGGTATTCTTATATATTGGTTTTTCCGTAAGAGTATACCGAAAAAAGTTGACCACATTTTTAGAAAAGGACAGTTGGTATCAGCTGCTCTTTACAGCCTGGGACATGGCGGAAATGATGCGCAAAAGACTATGGGTATAATTGCAAGTTTGCTTTTTGGCGCCGGTCTTTTAGGAAGTACGTTTTATGTTCCTTTTTGGGTTGTGATTTTATGTCATGCAGCAATTGCGCTTGGAACAATGTTCGGCGGGTGGCGTATAGTAAAAACCATGGGCCAGAAAGTCACAAAACTTAGGCCGATCGATGGTTTCTGTGCAGAGTCAGGTGCAGCAATTATGTTGTTTATTGCTTCCGGTTTAGGGATTCCGGTAAGCACTACGCATACTATTACAGGTTCTATAATGGGTGTTGGCTCCTTAAAAAGGTTAACTGCAGTAAAATGGGGAGTAGCCGGCAACATTATATGGGCCTGGGTTCTAACCATTCCATGTTCAGCGCTTATTTCGGCATTATCCTACTATTTAGCTGTTAAACTCCATTAATTAGTTGCTTTTAAAGAATTAATATGCCATAATCAGGATAGTTCAGTTTTAGATTAGCTGAAACTACGGAGGAAGTAAATGAATATGTACGTTGGAAATCTGTCGCAAGATGTGACAGAAGAAGATTTAAAGGTAGAGTTTGAAGCGTTTGGCAAAGTCCAGACAGCAGCTGTAATCAAAGATAAATTCACTGGTTTATCCAGGGGATTCGGTTTTGTTGAAATGCCGGCAAAAGAGGAAGCTACAGCAGCAATGACCGCTCTTAACGGCAAAGACATAAAGGGTAAAGCAATTTCTGTGAATGAAGCCCGTCCCCGTGAAGATCGTGGCGGCAGAGGCGGCGGAGGCGGTGGTGGTGGTTTCAGAGGCGGACATGGTGGCGGAGGCGGCGGTGGTGGCAGAGGATATGGCGGCGGAGGCGGCGGCAGAAGCGGAGGCGGCGGAAGAGGCGGCTGGTAAAAATCTAAAAAAATACAAAATTTAGAATATTTTAAAAATAGCAGCTATAAAAGGCTGCTATTTTTTTATTCATCTGCTCCGCAGTTTACGCGACCTTCCTTTATTCTTGAATCGCCGTCAATATCGGTTTCTCCGGGAGCTTTTGTAAAAGCCGGGTCTCCGGCGTTTTTAGCCTTAGAAGTCTGCCTGAGATGCAGCCCTGGCGGGTAATTTACCGCATCCCTTAGAGATGGATTGACAAATAGAGAATTTTTATCAAAACCAAGCGCTTGCCATTCTTTAAACCCGCTAATTTTATTATTGTCTACGATGAAATGTATTTTTTTCGGGCCTTCCGTGGTATACCAGATATTATAATCAAAAATTATATTTGAAAAACTATTTTTATCGATATTTGATAAGGCAACCGGGCCGTTTGTTTTGGGTTCTTTAACAACGTAGAAAATATTGTTTTTTAAGGTGCAGGTAGAGGCCCAAAGAATATTTACATCTCCTATTTGAGCGTCAGTCCCGCTTAACACGCCGTTTTTTAGAAAAGTGTTGTTTAAAAAAGCACAATTGACAACTCTTCCGCCCTCCTGGGCATAACCGCCGAAGCTCAAACCCGAAATGTGGCTGAAAAAAACAAAATTATCCCTGACTTTAATGTTTTCTGTTAATTGGTAATTTTTTTTACAACCTATCTTTATGCCGTAATTACAATTATAGATTTTATTTCGCTCAATTGTAATATCTTTTGCGCCGTCAACGCGGATGCCCGCGGCGATACGCTGGCCTTTATATGCATAATTCGGGAATGAATCAATGTTGAAAATTGTATTATTCTGAAAGAATCCGTTTCTGGGCCGGTCATTTAACCCGGAGCCGTAACGGGGTATTATAACCTGCAGCTCGTATACAGCCCGATATCGGATATGAGTATCTCGCGGTCAACCTACACTTTGGCAAACGCATTTTTAGTAACTTTGTCCAGCAGGGCTTCGATGGCTGTTTATCCTTCAAGCTCGGCTACCATGACTTTTGTAAGTAATAAATGCACTATGGATTTGAATTTCCCTGCGAATACTTTTGGAAATATAGCAACCATCAATGTGAACGTATCACAGAATCCCGCTGCCGTTACTCAAAGCAGTGTAACAGCAGCTAATCTTGAATTTGAAATAACCAATACATTCATGTATCAGCCTCAAAAAGCATTTACAGTAACCCTTCATTATACTGATGCCGACATCGCCGGTATGGATGAGTTAAAACTGGTAATCGCTTATTATGACACAACAACTTCAAAATGGGTAGCATTACCCAGCACGGCAGATGCAGTAAATAATAAGGTTACTGCCGATATAAGCCATTTAACGCTTTTCAGGCTTGTTATGTTTTCAAAGCAGGCCAGCCTTACGCTTGCAGATTTGCAGGTGTATCCGAATCCGTATCTACCAGGTTCAACCGGAGCATTTGCGGACTCTTTACTCGGAAAAGGGATTGTGTTCAGCGGGCTTACCGCAAAAGAGCGGATACTCATCTATACGATTTCAGGCGAGTTGGTGAGAGACTTTCAGGAAACCGACGGCGACGGTGTGTGTTTCTGGGATGCGAAAAACGAAGGGAACGAGGATGTGGCATCCGGCGTGTATATCTACCGGGTAACAAATCCGGACGACAGCAGCCAGAAAAAAACGGGCAAGCTTGCGATTATCAGATAGTGCGACTCATGAACGCTTTTAACTACATTTCACAGCTGGTTATTCCGGTATTCCTGCTTTTTGCGGTAATCTACGGGTTTGCCAAAAAAGTAAAGGTCTATGATTCTTTTATAGTAGGAGCAAAAGACGGGTTAGGGGTTGTGTTAAAGATATTTCCGTATCTGCTTGCGATTTTTGTTGCAATAAAAGGTTTTCAGGCGTCAGGCGCTTTTGATTTTCTTAAATTAATTTTAGCGCCTGTGTTTACATTTTTTAATATTCCTATTGAAGTAATATCAATTTCTATAATAAAACCTTTATCCGGAGGCGCTTCAACTGCGATTTTTACCGATATTGTAAAAACTACCGGTCCCGATTCACCTGCCACACGGATTTCCGCAGTTATAATGGGAAGTGCTGAAACAACTTTCTATGTGATTGCCGTTTATCTTGGCGCTGTCGGCATCAAGAAAACTAAATATTTAGTTCCGGTATGCGTTATTTCGGATATTATTGGAATAATACTTGCAATTGTAATAGTAAAGTGGATGTTCTAGCCTTTCATTTGTTCATCAATAATTTTTTGGAGAGAAGTGATTACTGCAGGATTCGCATCTTTAGCGGCGTTTAAAGTATAAGCCAGCCCAAGTTTTTTCCATTTCTCAATTCCCATAGTGTGGTAACCAATAAGCTCTACTTTTTCAGGTTTAGCGTGTTTTTTAATCAACGAAACCAGTTCTGCTATATCTTCGGAAGTATCATTTATTTCCGGAACCACAACATGTCTTATCCAAAGCGGGATTTTCTTGTCAAAAACTAATTTAAGAAATTCCAAAGTTTTCCCAAAGGGTTTGCCGGTAATTTTTTTGTGCTGAAGATCGTCATAATGTTTAATGTCAAGAATTACAAGATCGGTAAAGTCCAGGCACTTATTTACGGCATCTGTTTCACAATACCCTGAAGTGTCTAATGTGGCGTGGATTTCTTTTGATTTGCATAATTTTAAAGTTTCAAGGAGAAACTCCGGCTGGAATAGCGGTTCGCCTCCTGAAAATGTCACCCCGCCCCTTTTACCGAAATATAGTTTATATTTGGAAATACGTTCTACTAATTCAGAAGGAGTGGTTAGAATTCCTCCTACAGGAGACCACGTATCGGGATTGTGGCAATAAATACAGCGCAGGGGGCATCCCTGAAAAAAAACAACGCACCGCAAACCCGGCCCGTCTAAAGCGCCCAGTGTTTCTATTGAATGGATTCTGCCTTTTGTGGTCATAATGGTTACATCTTGCCGTGGAAAGTCCTGTTGATTACTTCTTTCTGCTGTTCGGGCTTCAGGGTATGAAAATTTACTGCGTAGCCCGAAACCCGGATTGTGAGGTTAGGGTATTTATGAGGGTTTTCCATTGCGTCTATAAGATTTTCTCTAGTTATTACGTTTACATTCAGGTGATGGGCTTTGTTCTTGAAATAACCGTCGAGAATGTCGGTAAGGTTATTAAGTTGGTCTTCAGGTGTTTTGCCGATTACCTTAGGCGTTATGCTGAAAGTGCAGGATATGCCGTCTCTGCAGTAATCATAGGGGATTTTAGCAACCGAGTTCAAGGAAGCAATTGCGCCGTTGGTGTCCCTGTTGTGCATCGGGTTTGCGCCCGGGGCAAAGGGTTCGCCTTCTTTCCTGCCGTCAGGAGTCGCGCCGGTGCTTTTACCGTAAACAACATTTGAAGTTATTGTTAATATGGAAAGCGTATGAGCAGCATTCCTGTAAGCGGGTGTTTTCTTTAAAGTCTCATAAAAGTCTTTAACAAGTTCGGTTGCTATTTCATCTACTTTCGGGTCATCATTGCCGAATTTTGGAAAATCGCCTTCAACTTTATAATTTTCAATTAATCCTTTGCTGTTTATTACAGGTTTTACTTTAGCGTGCTTGATAGCGCTCAATGAATCAACTATAACTGAAAGCCCGGCAATTCCAAAGGCCATGAATCTTTCTACTTTTGTGTCGTGTAAAGCCATCTGCAATTTTTCATAAGCGTATTTATCGTGCATGTTATGGATTACGTTCATTGTATTGACGTAGAGTTTACAGAGCCAGTTTTTGTAGAAGTCATATCTTTTCATAACTTCATTGTAGTCCAGTATTCCGTTTTTCATCGGGTCAAGCATGGGGCCTATCTGGTCGCCGGAGATTTCATCCCTGCCTCCGTTGATAGCAAGCAGAAGGACTTTCGGCAGATTGCATCTCGCGCCGAAAAATTGCATCTGTTTACCGACTTTCATAGCGGAGACACAGCAGGCGATAGCGTAATCATCGCCGTATGAAGGGCGCATAATTTCATCGTTTTCATATTGGATTGAGTTTGTTTCGATCGAAACTTTTACGCAGTATTTTTTAAAATTTTCAGAAAGGTTCGGGGACCACAGAATGGTAAGATTGGGTTCAGGTGCCGGATCCAGATTGTAAAGCGTCTTCAAAAACCTGAATGAGGATTTTGTTACGAGCGGCCTGCCGTCTTCACCCAGCCCTCCTACTGATTCTGTTATCCAAAGCGGGTCGCCGGCAAAAAGTTCGTTGTATTCCGGTGTGCGCAATTGTCTTGCCATGCGCAACTTTATAACGAAATCATCAATAAGCTCTTGAATATTTGTTTCAGAAAGTGTTTTTTCTGCAAGGTCACGTTCAAAATATATATCAAGGAAAGTGCTGACTCTGCCAAGCGACATAGCCGCGCCGTTTTGTTCTTTAATTGCCCCAAGATACGCAAAATATAACCATTGCACGGCTTCCCGGGCGTTTGCCGCAGGTTTGGATATATCAGAACCGTACATCAAAGCCATTTCTTTCAGTTTTTTAAGAAAATCAATCTGCCTGAAAAGTTCTTCCTGGAGCCGGATATTTTCTTCGTCCATATGCTGTTTGCTCAGGTGTATTTTATCTTTTTCTTTCTGCTCAATTAAAGCATCAACTCCGTATAACGGCACCCTGCGGTAATCACCGATGATTCTTCCCCTGCCATAACCGTCCGGCAGGCCTGTGATTACTCCGCATTTTTTTGCATCTTTCATTTCTACAGAGTAGACCCTGTAAACGCCGTCGTTGTGGGTTGTGCGGTAGGCAAAATATTCTTCAATTACCGGGTCAAGTTTGTAACCGTAGGTTTCGCAGGCTTTTCTTGCAAGTTTAATTCCGCCGAAGGGATTAACCCCGCGTTTTAAGGGGCGCGCGGTCTGCAAGCCTACTATGATTTCATTTTCTTTATCGAGGTATCCTGCAGGATATGTGGTAAGAGAGGAAACTGTTGAAGTGTCTATATCAAGAACGCCGCCCATTTCTTTTTCAAGAGTAAGCAGTGCCTGGAGTTTTTTATAAATGTTTTTGGTTCTATCGGTAGGGCCGGCAAGAAAATCATCAGAACCCGTATAAGGATGGTAGTTTTTTTGGATAAAATCTCTTGTATCAATTTCTTTCTGCCAATTACCAGGGATGAAACTTCTCCAGGCATTATTATTCATTATTTTTTATTATAACTCATTGAATTTTGGTTGTCAAGAAGATATAAATATAGTAAAATTGCATAGGAAAAAACTTCGTAACAAGGGGGCCAAAGTGAATCCGATAATCGATAATATTAAGAGAAGAAGGTCAGTTAGAGAGTATGAATCTAAACCGATTCCGAAAGACATTTTAGAGGAAATAATTGATGCAGGCAACTACGCGCCGACAGGCGCTGGGGCGCAGGGCTGGAGGTTTGTGGTTGTTGAAAGCGAATCTTTCAGAAAAAAAATGGTTGAAGCCGGATTGCCCGCTTATAAGCAATGGCTTTCTAAAATGCCCGAAGCTTTCCAGCAAATACGGGCCCAGAGGGATATGTCTCCTGATCCGATTTATTATTTTGCCCCGGCGATTGTGTTTGTTATAGGACCGGGTGAAGGTGTTGGCGGCGACTATGACTGTCCGATGGTGTGCGAAAATATAATGCTGGCCGCCAGGTCTTTTGGCATAGGCAGCTGCTGGGTTTTTATCGGGCAGTTTGCGTTAAAGGATGAAGAAGTAAAGAAAGCGCTGGAGATAAAACATGGGGAAAAAGTTTACGGCCCGATTTTATTGGGCTACCCCAAAGGCGATTTCCCGCAAGCCAACCCCAAAAAACCCCCAGTAATCAAGTGGATAGAGTAATTATTTAATGTCCTTATTATCAGGAAAAGTGCGGAAAAACTTTCACTCGTGCTATTGACGATCTCAGAGAGGCGCAAAGAGTTGTAGACATGACGCCTGTTGACGTGCCTTTGAAAGCTTATAATGAAGTGGAGAAGAAAACAGGCAAGGTGGCAGTAATAAACTAAATAGGCGTATCCCAAACCGTAATGGCTGACGAGAAATATGAAAAAGAAATCAATGGCGGAATATTTATGTTGAATTTCATCAAGCCACGCGCCGGGCTTGGTTTCAGAACCCCTGCAAAGCCGTAAGAGAAGCATTGAAAAAAATAAAAACCAGCGGAAAGTTCGCGGTAATAAGGTGACCTTTGCCAACAACAGATAATCGCGACCGGTCAGTACTTCAGAGAATAGCCCGCAGAGTGATGTTGGAAAAAGGGCTGGATCCCGATTTTCCGCCAGGGGCGCTCTCCGAACTTGATAAACTGCAAGCTCAGAAACTGTCCGTTGAGCCGAAATGCCGTGACCTCAGAAGCCTTCCCTGGTGTTCAATAGATAACGATGATTCCCTTGACCTTGATCAACTGACTATCGCTAAAATGCTGGGCGACGGCTGTATTATGGCCTGCGTGGCGATTGCCAATGTGGATGCGCTAGTCAGAAAAAATTCCGCGCTTGACGAGCACGCCCGGTATAATACCACGTCGGTTTATACTGTGGCCGAAACCTTCCCCATGCTTCCCGAAAAACTTTCTAACGATCTCACATCGCTGAATCTCGAGCAAGACCGCCCTGCAGTCATTATTGAAATGAGTTTCGCGGCTAGCGGCGTTCTCAAGGATTCCTGCGTCTATGAAGCGCTGGTCCGCAACCATGCGAAGCTTACATATAATAAAGTCTCTGCCTGGCTGACCGGCGCTGAGCCGATTCCACAGGAAGTTTCTGCAGTTAAGGGGCTGGAAGATGCTATCCGGCTCCAGGACCTTATAGCCCAAAAGCTGAAAAAGCTCAGGCACGAGCGCGGTGCCCTCGAACTGCAGACTATAGAAGCGCGCCCGGTATTCCAGGGAGACAAACTTGAAAGGTTGCAGGCCCAGGAACAAAACCGGGCCCAGGACATTATTGAAGATTTTATGATAGCCGCTAACGGCGTTACTGCGCGTTTTCTCGCGGCGCAAAATTTTCCGTCCATACGCCGCGTAGTGCGTGTTCCTAAGCGCTGGGACAGAATCAGGGCTCTTGCTGTTGAACGGGGATGTAATCTTCCGTCGGAGCCGGATTCAAAAGCTCTGGATAAATTCCTTCTGGCTCAGCAGGCCGCAGATCCGCTTACTTTCCCCGACCTTTCTCTCAGCGTTATCAAACTGTTGGGAGCCGGTGAATATATAGTTGAGATGCCGGGAGATAAGGCCGTCGGGCATTTCGGCCTCGCAGTAAAAGATTATACACACTCCACGGCTCCGAACCGCCGATTCCCTGATTTAATAACCCAGCGCATGATAAAAGCGGCAGTTGCAGGAAGCCCTCTCCCCTATTCGAAAGAGGAATTATCAACTCTTGCGCGCCATTGCACCGATCAGGAAGATGCGGCAAAAAAAGTTGAACGGCAGGTTGTAAAATCTGCTGCAGCGCTTTTGCTTAGAAACAGGATAGGCGAGAGTTTTGATGCTATTGTTACGGGCGCGTCGGACAAGGGGATCTGGGTCCGGCTTGTAAATCCGCCGGTAGAGGGAAAACTGGTAAGCGGTTTTAGCGGGCTTGATATCGGCAGCAAGGTCAGAGTGCGCCTGGAGCGCACCGATGTTATGCGAGGATTTATTGATTTTAAGGCAGGTTCAGCGAAACAAGAACAGCGTCAGAAACAACAATGGAATAAACAGCAGTGGAGAAAGCCCCGCAAAAAAAACCGCCGTAAAAGATAATGTGTCTTTAAATAGGTATAATTGTTTAATAAAAAAATCGATCCAAGAAAAATGAATTTTGGTTCAAAAATAAACGCTGATTCTTCAAACAAAAGAGAAGAATATCATACCGTGAAAGAAATATTGAGTCCGGAATCGATGATATTAGATAATGGTCTCAAAATTAAACTAATAGGCATAAAACAATCTCTTGAAAAAAACGGAAGTGCAACTGTTTTTTTAAAGGAAAAAATACGTGGCAATCGTGTTTTTATGCGTTTTGATGCTATTAAACATGATGGCGATAATAATCTATTATGTTACCTTTATTTGGACAATAAAACGTTTTTAAATGCCCATCTAATAAAACAGGGGCTTGTTGATGTCGATACCAAACTTGATTATAAGTATAAATCAAAATTTTTATCTTTAAGGACAAAATAATAATGGCAAAAGAATGGATATTGAATAGCGCTATGAACCGGTTTCAGTTGAATTTTAAACGTAATGTAGGCGCCGTTTCAGAGGAAATTAGAAAGTGTACTCCAAGAAATGTTAAGGATTGGGAAAAGTATTATTTTGCCAATGTAAAACCGAAAGAACATATTGAAAACCTTGGCAGAAAATTGTATGTTAAAATAACCGAGGTTCTTACTGCTGAAATCGAAGCTATTAACGAGAAGGACTATATTGATTACATGTTTGAGCTTGTCATTAATAGAACCTAGGACGGGTATATGACCGAGATAAAGACTATTTATGGTCAATTGGAAGAAATACTCAAAGTAAAAATAGAGCCTGCTCCGGATGAATGGGACAGATTATTTAATGTAGATTTTTTCATTAAAATAAAAGAAAAATATATTGGCCTACAGATAAAACCTGCTGGAGGGGTAGCGCATATTCCGCAAATATTCAAGGAACATGAATTACAATTACAGACGCATAAGAAATTTGCCGATAAATACGGGGGGAAGGTATTTTATATTATTTCAATTAAAGAAGGCGACAAAAAGAAAATTCACAATACTGAAATCATTGAAGAAATAAAAAAAGAAATTGAAAGAGTAAACAACACTTAAATTATTCCAGTAATCTCATTTATATTATTTTCCGAAGTAATAGTGAAAGGTAACTCCTGCCAGAGTAGCTCCTGACCCGAAAGTTGTAATCTGGGTACGCCCGTTGCCTGCATTTGAAAAAGATTCGCCATACGCAACAATACTTGCTCCTAACGGAATTTCCACCGAAAGGCTCTCAGTAATAAACAATTCCGGAATGGCGCCAAATTCAAAACGAATATCCATGCCGTTTGTATTAATGTTAAAATGAGTATCATTTTTAACTATTACCAGCCCGCACATTTTATCAATTCTAAAATTATTATTTGAATAGATTTTGTTTCTTCCCCTGATTCCGAGAACATAGGCCAGTAAAGATTTGTCGGTGCCCTTAGGTGCTGTTTCGTAATTTACGCATAACAGGTATTGTGTGCTTTTGCTGTCGCTTTTGATGTTTTTAAATGAAAGAGCGTTATAAGTCACGTCATAACCAGTTGCTTTCATAGTAGCGCTTTTTTTCGAAGGTTTTTCGTTAGTTTCCTTAACAACAGGACTTGCCGGAGATTCGGTTGTTTTTGCTTTAACAGCCGTACCAGCTGCTCCTGCCGCACCGGTGATACTTGCAACGAACAATAAAGCAATTACCTGTAGAACAATTTTCTTAAACATTTCAATTCCTCCTAGGCCTGGATTTACTAAAAATTTTGAATTAAGGGTAGGTAACCGGATTTGAACCGGCAGCCTCCTGGGCCACAGCCAAGCGCTCTAACCAATTGAGCTATACCTACCATCTTTCGCATCCTTCTTTGTTTATCAATGAACTTTTCATCGTCGTTCGCTTTTCACTTTTACAAGTGAACGCTCACTGAACTCTCCGAAGATGAGTTACTTTTGTCGCACTGTTTTTATATGGGCCCGGTGAGATTTGAACTCACGACCTCCTGCTTAGAAGGCAGATGCTCTATCCAATTGAGCTACGGGCCCGATAAATAAAAAGAACTGACTGAAACTATTGAAATTATATAAACTAATCCCCTAAAAATCAAGTAAAAAAGTGACTTTATGCTCTTAAATGAGTAAAATTTCCTAACCAGGAAAAGAATTTTTAAGAGGTTAATAGAAGAAATAGAATTCTCAGATTGGATGCCTTTTTTTATGAAGTTCTTACCCTGATTTTGAAAAATCTTATAGCCGGATTACAGTAAGCATGGGCGTGTCGGCATTTCCTGAAGATGCAGCCAGCCCAGAAACCTTGATAGATATTGCTGACAAAGGGTTATACAAAGCTAAAATCATCGGAAAAAACAGAGTATGCTCTTATAGCCAGCAGTGAAAATCTTCTGCCAGGTAATCTCCGGTCAAAGCGTAAACCATTGCCCTGCAGCCGATACAATCAGAAACTCCGCATTTCCCGCATTTTCCTTTAAGGTTTTTTTTATTTCTTAAATCATTGAGCAGTGTTGAGTTACTCCAAATATTTTCAAGCGAATCCGTCAGTAAATTACCGACAGGGATACTAAATCTCCTGCAGGGCAGCACCGTCCCATCAGGAAGCAGCGCCAGGCCGTCCTTTGCAACTATACATTGGGCGGCAAAAACATCTTTTTCGGAAAATTTTACTTGAAGGGCCCTGTACTGGACTAGGTCCTGCGGATTATATTCAACTTCGCATTTTTGGAAAATATTTCTGTATAAATCATTCAAATCTTCGCCGTTGACTATTTTGTCCGAAATTTTTAATCCATTTCCCAGGGGGATGAACCTTTCTATTATATAACCGTCAACTCCCAGGGATTTAGAAAAATCATACAAATTCACTG
>JAHIVV010000022.1 GCA_018816525.1 Elusimicrobiota bacterium | reverse complement strand
TGTGTTCTGTGCTTCCAACGAACCTTTTTGCCAGAAGAAATCTTTGGGATTGGCTAAACGCTCCGTTTCATGAAAAGAGCAAGGCTAATCTTAACAGCTTACAACAAACATTTGCTTTCGGCTAATTTGGACACCAATGAAGTGCGTTATATAAATTCATTTAAGGAAATATACCCCATACGCTTCTTAGCGCGTAACATGGGGTCTTAAGAAGGTATAAAATGGAAAGATTATTAGAAAAATCAGTATCGACAATTTCTGAGCTTATCATTGGCGGAGGGACTCGTTCAAAAGAAATAAAAATCGGAGGCGAAGGCGCTCTTCCTTTTTTATGCTCGGACGGGGAAATACCCAATAAACCTGTAATAGCGGTTGAAGTCTGGGATACAATCCCGGAAGAATGGCCTTTAATAGCCGAAGAATTCAAAGATATTGTAAACGATGTAGTTAAATGGTCAAAAAAAGCTGAGGAATGGGGAGCAGACCTTATTTGCCTGCGCCTTGAATCCTGCCATCCGGACAAAAATAATAGTAACGCTGCCTACGCTGCGGAAACAGTTAAAAAGGTTCTAAACGCAACAAAACTTCCTCTTATTATAATCGGTTGCGGCCATCCTGAGAAAGACCAGGAAATTTTGCCCGCAATTGCAGAAGCCGCAAAAGGCGAAAAAATTCTTTTAGGGATGGCAACAAAAGATAACTACAAAACAATTACCGCTGCAGCGCTTGCAGCAGGCCATAGCGTTATCGCGGAATCTCCTCTTGATATTAATCTGGCAAAACAACTGAATATTTTAATTTCGGATATGGGTTTGCCTCTTGATAGAATTGCAATGCATCACACAACTGGCGGGTTAGGTTACGGTTTTGAATACTGCTATTCAATTATGGAGCGCTGCCGGCTGGCAGGCCTTGCCGGAGACAAAAATATGGCGACACCAATTATCAACATGATAGCTGAAGAAACCTGGAAAACCAAAGAAGCAAAAACACCTCTTGACGAACAGCCAACCTGGGGTGAACTTCATAAAAGAGCACTCGGATGGGAAATTGTCTGTGCCAGCGGTTATCTTCAAGCCGGGGTAGACGTGCTTGTTCTTGAACACCCGGAAACAATTAAAACCATTAAACAAACAATAAATAACTTAAACAGATGAAATGCCCTAAATGCAGTTACGAAAAAAAGAACTCCGGGCCTTCAAAAGAAGCATTCACTGAAACTAAAAAAACAATCCGGATAGACGCTTCAAAGGATCCGGCCTCCGTTTATTGATAAATGAAAATCCTTGTTTTAAACACCCGCGTCCATTCCATAGATTTTGACGTTTTTGAGATGCCCGGAGAGGAAAAACTCTGCGGGGGTGTTATCGAAAAAGTCGGGCTTGATACGGCTCTGGTTACTTATAAATGCCGCGGTATGACCGAAGAACTTATGGCTATAGAGTCTATTCTGGACCATAAAGCCGCCGTAGATGCAATTATAAGGATCATCATAACAACCGAACATAAAATTATTAATTCATCCGACGAAATTGCCGCTGTCGGGCATAGGATAATACATGGCGGCGAAAAATATTTTAAATCGGCGCTTATTGATGAAGAAGTAAAAAAAGAAATCCGGAATAATTTTGAGCTGGCCCCTTTGCATAACCCATACAACCTTAAAGGCATAGAAGAAATTGAGCAGCTGCTTCCAGGTAAACCCCAGGTTGCTGTATTCGACACTGCCTTTCATCAAACCTTAAACGAAGTCGCTTACAGGTATCCGATTTCAGAAAATGTATACCAAAAATTCAAAATGAGAAAATACGGATTTCACGGCATTTCACACAGACATGTTGCCGAAAGAGCAGCTATACTGCTGAAAAAACCGCTGAATAAAACCAATATTATTTCATTGCACCTGGGCCAGGGATCCAGTTTATGCGCCGTTAAAAACGGCGTTTCTGCTGATACTTCAATGGGTTTCACTCCGCTTGACGGCGTAATGATGATGACACGCTCAGGAACTATCAGCCCCGGAGTAATATTCCATTTATTAAAAGAAGGCTGGAGAATCCAGGACATTGATGCGCTGCTAAACAGGGAAAGCGGCTTATTAGGCATTGCCGGCGTATCGGACGAAATGCTCGACAATGTAAAGGAAATGCTTTCCGGAAACAAGAAAGCAAAATTAGCGATCGATATGTTTGTTTACAGGTTACGTGAATATCTGGGTTCCTACTATTTCCTGTTTAAAAAGCTTGATGCAATTTGTTTTACCGGAGGCATCGGCGAAAATTCGGACGTTATCAGGAAAATGGTTTGCGCTGAATTGGAACATTTAGGAATAAAACTTGATTCCACCAAAAACAAAAAATTCAACGGCAAAGAAGCGGCAATAAACAAACCCGGGTCAAAAATAAAGATATTTGTAATTCCCCGCGATGAAAAAATAATTATCGCTAGGGATACGTATAAGTTAGTGGAGGGCCTATGATCGTAATCGGCGAGAAAATTAACGGGATGTTTAAAAGTATAAGAGAATCGATTCAGACAAAAAATAAACAGATAATCCAGGATATAGTAAAAAAACAGCTTGAATCCGGCGCGGATGTACTAGATGTAAATGTTGGCCCTGCGTCAGCTGACCAGCTTAACGACATGGTTTGGCTTATAAATACAATACGGGAAGTAACTAAAGCCCCATTGGCGGTTGATACCACAAAAGCCGACGTTATGGATAAAGGATTAAGCCTGGCCGGCGAAAACTGCTTTTTAAACTCTACGACAGGCGAGGAAGAAAAACTTAACATTTTTCTGCCCATGGCAAAAAAACATAATTCAAAAATAATAGCGCTCACCATCGATAAAGCAGGAATACCCAACCATGCTGAAGGCAGGTTAGAAATAGCGGCTAATATAATGGCAAAAGCCATGGAGTTTGAAATAGACCCTTCAAATCTTTACATAGATGCCGTAATACTGCCGGTAAATGTAGCGCAACAGCATGCACCTGCGGTTTTGGAAACTATAAAACAGACAAAATTGCTCTGCGACCCTTCTCCAAAAACAATCTTAGGCCTTTCAAACGTCTCCCAGGGGACAAATGTAAGGCAGCTTATAGACAGGACATTTCTTGTAATGGCAATTGCATCAGGGCTTGATGCCGCCATAGTTAACCCTTTGGATAAAGACCTTATGGATGCAATGATAACTGCAGAACTTCTTTCCGGGAAAAACATTTATTGTGATTCCTTCCTTCAGGCATACCGGAGGAAATAAATACCTTAAATTATGTCAAGAATACTAATTACCGGCGCAAATGGGTTTGTAGGCACTAATCTCGCGCAAAAATTCGTAGCCGGCGGACATTCTGTACGTTGCCTGATACATAAGAACCTGTCGGAAATTAAAAATATTCCTGTTGAAATCCGGTACGGAAATATAGCTGACCCTGCTTCTTTAACAAAGGCAGTCAAAGATATTGATTTTGTTTTCCACTGCGCCGGGGCCCTTCGCGCAAAAAACATTAAAACTTTATATGATATAAACCAAACCGGTACAAAAAACCTGATTGAAGCTGTTCACAAATACAACCCTTCGATAAAACGTTTTGTTTATGTTTCATCTCAGGCGGCTATGGGGCCGTGCATAAATCTGGAAGATCCAAAAGACCCGAACGGCCTTTGCGGTCCTGTTTCCGATTACGGCAGGAGCAAAATGATGGGGGAACGCGAAGTACTGAAATTCAAGGATAAAATCCCGGTTACGATTTTGAGGCCGGCGGCCATATACGGCCCTTACGATAAAGATATTTTTACTTTTTTCCAGATGGCTTCGAAAGGATTTTTTCCTATTCTTACCGGGAGGAAAAATTGTTATGTTCAATTGCTTTTTATCAGTGACCTCATAGAAATCTGCAATTTGATACTGACAAAAAATGAATTCAAAAGTAATATTTATTTCCTTGCGCAAAAACAGCATTATTCCTGGCATGAGATTGGGAAAATAATAGGCGAAGCAATTGGTAAAAAGGTTCTCATTTTCACATTACCGGCCTGGTTCATAAAATTTGCAGCGATTACATCCGAAACTGCTATGAGGCTTATAAGAAATGAAGCATCTCCTTTTAATAGGGACAAAATCAAAGAATTCTGCCAGCAATACTGGCTGGGTGATAGTTCAAAAACTGAACAAGATTTTAACTTCACTTTTACTTCACTTGCAAACGGAGCTAAAATTACATATAATTGGTACATTCAAAATAAATGGCTGAGTAGGACGAAATACCAAAATCAATACCTTTAGATTTTGGTGCTGAAATAATAAGGAAATGTACCCCATACGCTTCTTAGCGCGTGACATGGGGTATTAAAGGGGAAAGAATGTCTGACCTTTTTAACAAATGCCTGAAATTCACAACCGCCCGCGAAGTTATGGCCTCCGGGTGTTATCCGTATTTTCACAAAATTGAAACTGCCCAGGGACCGGAAGTTCTTATTAACGGCGAAAAAAAGATAATCTGCTGTTCAAATAATTACCTGGGAATAACCCAACACCCAAAAGTCATTGAATCCGCTATTAACGCTATAAAAAAATACGGAACAAGCTGTACTGGTTCAAGATTTTTAAGCGGGAACACAGATCTGCATGAAAAAGTTGAAAAAAAGTTCGCAAAATTTATCGGCAAAGAAGCGGCGCTTCTTTTCACTACCGGGCATCATTCTAATTTAGGAGCAATTTCAACGCTCGTTACAAAAGGGGAATATGTAATTACGGATAAACTTGACCATGCTTCAATAATCGACGGATGCCGGCTGTCATTTGGGCAGATGTTAAGATTCCGCCATAATAATATGGATGACCTGGAACGGCTTCTTTCGAAATTCCGCGACACTCCCAAGCTTATTGTTGTTGACGGCATATTCAGCATGGAGGGGGATATTTGCAACCTCCCGGAAATAGTAAAACTCGGAAAAATATATAACGCCAGGGTTATGGTAGACGATGCCCATTCACTCGGCGTGTTAGGCAAAAATGGCAAGGGAACCGCAGAACATTTCAACCTTGAACCTGAGCCGGATATTATTATGGTAACGGCATCAAAATCACTTGCATCCATCGGCGGATTTATAGTGGCACGCGAAGAAGTCATCCATTACATCAAACATTCTGCCAGGTCTCTTATATTTACGGCAAGCCTGCCGGCCGCGCAGGTAGCGGCTATTGATGCATCACTCGATATTATCCAGCAGGAGCCGGAAAGAAGAGAAAAACTTTGGGAAAACACCCGCAAAATGCTCGATGGTTTTAAAGCCCTGGGTTTTAATACAAAAGACAGCACCACGCCGATTATACCAATCCATGTAGGCGATAATATGAAAGCCCTCCAGATGTGGCGGCTTCTTTATGATGAAGGCGTTTTCTGCTCGCCGGTTATCAGCCCGGCAGTACCGGAAGGTGAAGCCATAATCAGGACCAGTTATATGGCAATCCATACAGATGAGCATCTGGATCGTGTATTAAATGCATTTGAAAAAGTCGGTAAACATATGGGAATAATCAGCGGAACCTATAAACCAAGAAAAGCAACTGATAAAATCCCGAAAGAAAAACTTTTCAAGGGTTTTAAAGGCTTAAAAATAGGCTCAAAAGAAATAAGCGCCGGCTCAAAAAAATGGATGAAAAATTTATTCTGGAGGTTCGGTAAATGAAAATTAAAACAGTTGAAAACAAACATGATTTGATGAAATTCATAAAATTCCCCTGGAAAGTCTACAAAACTGACCTCCATTGGGTGCCGCAGTTAATTGGGGACATGCAGGCCCTGTTGAACCCTAAGAAAAATCCTTTCTGGGAACACGCCGAAGGCAAATATTTTCTTGCCGAGATGGATGACGGACAGGTTGTCGGCAGAATAGCGGGAATCATAGACCGTAATTATATTGAATTCCAGGAAGAAAAGGCCGGTTTTTTTGCTTTTTTTGAATGTATAAACGATGTCAGCGTAGCTAAAGAAATGCTTGGCACTGTAGCAAAATGGCTTAAAGAAAAAGGCATGGTTAAGATGATGGGCCCTACAGCTCCTTCAACAAATGATGAAATGGGCTTTTTGCTTGAGGGCTTCGATTCTCCGCCGTTTCTGATGATGCCGCACAACCCGAAATATTATATTGAACTTATGGAAAAGTGCGGGCTGAAAAAAGCAAAAGATTTATACGCCTATTTTATGGACCAGAAAGATGCGCCGCGCGCGCGGCTGGACCGTATTAATCAGGCCGTAAGAAAACACAACCCGGACATTACCGTAAGGACCATAAATGTAAAGGATTATTCCAACGAAGTGAAAAACATACATTCGATTTATAACAACGCCTGGGAAAAGAATTGGGGTTTTGTGCCCTGGACAGAAAAAGAATTTTTCGGCCAGTGTGAAAAATTGAAATCACTCATCGTGGCTGAACTGGTTTTTTTAGCGTTCTCAAAAGACAAACCGGTAGGCATGTTAATTGCCGTTCCAAACTACAACTTTGTTTTACAAAAACTTAACGGTAAACTGGGGCCCATTGAAATACTCAAATTCCTGTATTACAAAAGCAAAATCAAAGCTATCCGTGTAATGATTATGGGCGTTATAAAGGAATATAGAAACAAGGGGATAGAAGGCTTGATGTATCATGAAATAGTAAAAAACGTAATGAAGCTGGGGTATCCTCAGGGAGAATTTTCCTGGATACTTGAAGATAACATAATGATGTGCCGCGCGGCTGAAATGCTTGGCGGAAAAGTTTATAAAAAATACCGGGTCTACGAAACTACTTTATAAAAAGGAAGCGGCCATGAACAACACAGAACAAGAGCGCCACAGCGACGGGGGTTTTTCAATGTTTTTACTGCTTTTTGCAAACCTTATGGCAGTTATGTTTTTTCTTTTACTGCTAAAATCAGCAAGGCGCAAACCAGTTTTAAAGATTGAATCTTTTAGGAAAGCCCTTGGCAGGGTTTCTAACGACGACTAAAAGAGCGGAAATTATGAAAAAGCAAATTTTATTAGTACTAGGAGCTATTATCATGTTAAATGGAACAGATTTTGCGGCGGACAAGGTGAATTGGACGAAAGAAAAAGGCCTCTATGCAGCCTTTGAAACATCAATGGGCACAATAGTGTGCAAACTATTCGAAAAAGAAACACCTAAAACCGTGGCAAATTTTGTTGACCTGGCAACTGGCAAAAAGAAATGGTTTGACCAGAAAAACCAGAAAATGATAGAAAAAAAACCTTTATACGACGGGACTATTTTCCACAGAGTAATTCCTGATTTTATGATACAAGGCGGAGACCCTTTAGGAACAGGGTTCGGCGGGCCCGGTTATAAATTCGATGATGAAATCGTGCCTAATTATGTTTTTGATAAACCAGGGAAACTTGCCATGGCAAATGCAGGCCCCAACACAAACGGCAGCCAGTTCTTTATTACCTGCGCGGCTACGCCCTGGCTGAATGGGAAACATACAATTTTCGGGGAAGTCGTATCGGATTACGCTATTGTCCAAAAAATCGTTGCTGTGCCCCGCGACAGCCATGACAAACCCACTGCTGCTGTCACAATCAAAAAACTTACAATAAAAAAAATAAAATAGTTACTCTTTTTCTCTCAACTTAATTTCACTAAAAAAGAAGCTTCCAAATGGGAGCTTCTTTTTTAGTTATCCACACTATCCACAAAAGTTACCCACAAAACGTTAAAATATTTATTTTTATATAAGTATTGACATCCAAATGGTAAATGTTATATACTTAACAGCAAAAGATAGTTGTATATGGAATCGTTAGAACCTTTTCAGGGGGGTCAATTAAATGTATTTAAAAGCAGTTGAATTATGCGGTTTTAAATCTTTCGCTGACAAAACACACCTAACCTTTGACAAGCAATTAACAGCAGTTGTCGGACCCAATGGCTGCGGCAAATCGAACGTTGTTGATGCCATCAGATGGTGCCTTGGCGAACAGAGCGCCAGCTCCCTTCGTACCCCTCAAATGATGGGAATAGTTTTTAACGGCTCACAAACAAGAGCGCCCCTTAACCTGGCAGAAGTTTCGCTTACCTTTGATAATTCAAGCAACATACTCCCTATAGATTATACTGAAGTTACGATAACCAGAAGATTATTCAGGTCCGGTGAAAGCGAATATTATATCAACAAAGTGCAGTGCCGTTTGAAAGATATTCGTGACATGTTCCTGGATACCGGCGTAGGCAGAGAAGGCTACTCCATTTTTGAACAGGGCAAGGTTGAGCTGATTACAAATGCCAAACCCGAAGAACGCAGGGCCATTTTTGAGGAAGCAGCCGGAGTATCAAAGTATAAAGTGCGCCGCGAAGAAACCTTGCGCAAACTGGACAGGGTTCACCAGGACATGAACCGCGTTAATGACATTATCGGCGTAATAAAAGAACAGATAAATTCCCTTGAAAGCGCCGTAAGAAAAGCAAAACTTTACCAGAAAAACCAGGAAGAACTGCGTACCCTTGAAACAGCTGATACAACCCAAAAGATAGCAGCGCTTGAAAGCGAGCTCGCTCCTGCTACATCGCAACTGGAAGAACTTAACAACAATGCTCTTGAAAAAAACACACTTAAAGACCAGCTTGAAGCCGACGTATCAAATATACAGGTAGAAAAAACAACCATTGAAAAAGACCTTGCAGATAATCACTCCTTGCTTAGCCAGATAGATACAGAAATAGCCCAGCTGGAAGAACGCGTTAAAATTTCGCAGGTAAGGGTCAAGGAATTCAAGGAAAGACAAGAAACCCTGACTAATAATATCAGCAATTTTGATTCAACGCGCAAATCACTTGAAAACCAGATAAACACCATTAATTCTGAGCTCCAGAAAGCCGAAGAAACTTTTAACGAACACACTCGCTATTACGAAGAGAAAAAATCCAATTATGAAAATATAAAATCTGAAATCACAAAAAACACCCAGCAAATCAGCAAATTAAACAGCTATGTTTTTGAGCTGGTCGACAAGAAAACACAAATCAACAACGATATTGCAACTATCAGCAATAACGCTATAGCTACAAAAACAAATATTTCCGTTCAGAACCAGGAATTGAAAAAAGTTTCTGATGAAAAACTTTCAATCGAAAAAGAACTTGGGAATCTGCGCGCGCAGCAAAACCAGTCGAATGAAACTCTTTCAGCCGCAAAACAGGAACATGAAAGTTTAAACTCTAAAATCTCCGGCTTGAAAGAAGAAATTGAAATCCTTGAGCTGGAAAAAGACGCAATCAAGCAGAAATATTATGAATTAAATTCAAAAATGGTTGCAGTGCGCGAACTTCAGCAGAAAAACCCGCAATTAAGCACGGTCCATTATATTCTGTCCAGTAATTTCCAGGGAATTCATGGAACGCTAAACAGCATTTTGAGCATCCATGACCTGCATGAAGAGCTTGTTTCCAACCTGCTCGGGGATAAATTAAATTACCTTTTATGTGATACGCTTACGGATGCAAAAACCGTCATTGAACATCTTGAACAAAACAAAAAAGGCCGCGCAACTTTCATAATACTCGAGTCTCTTCCTGAAACTCATTCCGCGTGGAAAAACTTTTTAGGCGAGCTAAGAACAGAAAAACCTATCAGTTCCGCAGTAACCTATGACCCTAAATGGGAAAAACTTGTACGGTTTGTCTTTAATAACACTTATTTTTCAGGCAACACGGTTTATCAGGAAACTGTAATGCACGGCGGAGCATATGAAACAAAACAAGTAAGCCCGGAAATAGAATGCAAGGAGATTGAAGAACAAATCGCAAACCTTAAAACGCAGGAAAACGCGAATAACGAAACTCTTCAATCAAAGGAAAAAGAGATTTCTGAATTAGTCCAGCTGCAAAAGCAGAAATATGACGAACTTCAGCAATTAGCCTTTAATCAGGCTGTTTTTGAAAAAGAATTATCAAATAAATCGGGACAGTTTGACCTCTCCAAGATAGAGGAAGAAACAATACAGTCAGAAATCAAGCACCTTAGCGAAGAGGAACTTAAATTAGAAGAAAACTCACCCTTGCTTAAAAACGAACTTGCTCAAATCGAAAAAAATACAATTACTGCCCAGACTGAAATGACCCAATTGGAACTGTCTGTCAATGAGTTAAAGGACAAGGAAGCTGGCGCAGGCAGCGAATTCACAGAATCAGCAAAAAGCCTTTCAACTTTTGAAGAAAGGCTCAAATCCTACAAACGCGAATATGAAACGCTTAATTCAAACCTGAAGCTTCAGCAGGATCAATATTTGCAGTCTACCAATGAAATTCAATCCCTTTCGGAAAGAATCATCGAACAGGAAACTGTATTCGCTGCAGAATCAAAAAATATTGACAAACTTTACGAATCCAGGGCTGAATTCGATAAAAAAGTTTCTGAACTTAAACTTCAGCAAAATAATGTTTACAAAATATTGGAGCAGAAACAAAACCAGCTTAACCATTTGAGAAATGAAATCACCAAACTTTCAGAAAAAATACACGATTTACAGATAATCCAGAAAACAAAAGAAATAGAAAAGAATAATTTTGAAACCAAATTAAGAGAAGCGGGGCTGGAATACGCAGATGTGAAAGACAGTTATATCAACATTGCCGTTGACCCTGATGAAATTATCCGTTTAAGGCGCAGGATTGAGTCCATCGGGCCTGTGAACCTGACCGCGCAGGAACAATATACTGACCTGGAAAAACGTTATAACTTCCTTTTTGAGCAACAGCAGGATTTGATAAAAGCCGAGGAAGACCTGCGCCAGGCTATAACAAAACTAAATTCTTCGATTCAGGCAAGTTTCCATGAAACTTTTGATAAAGTAAGGGAAAACTTCAAGAAGCTTTTCAGCCAGTTATTTGAGGGAGGGGAATCAGACCTCATTCTTACGGATGAAAACAACCTGCTGGAATCCGGCATAGACATTGTAGCCCAGCCCCAGGGCAAGAAACTTCAAAGCATCAGCCTGCTTTCAGGCGGAGAAAAAGCCCTTACGGCAATAGCTCTCCTGTTTGCATTCTTTATGGTCAGGCCTTCGCCGATCTGTATTCTGGACGAGGTTGATGCGCCTCTTGATGAATCAAACGTTACGAGATTCATTAATATAATCAAAGTATTTTCTGCCAATTCTCAGTTCCTTATGATTACCCATAATAAACGCACCATGGAAGCAGCGGATATACTTTATGGCGTAACCATGGAAGAATTCGGCATATCGAAAATTATTTCTATCCGGCTTCACAAACAGGAAATACCCGGATTGATCGCGGAAAGAGAACCCGAAGAAACCGCTAATTAATGCACAAAACTGCAGATAGAATTTACATCGGGAAAATTCCTGTTGATCTGCTCTCCTGGGAAAGCATTCTATCCCGAATTGACTCCTTTATACAAAACAAAAAACCCACCCAAATAGTTACATTCAATTCTTTGATGTACAATTTTTCCTGCCGGGACCAGGAACTTGAAAATTCAATTGTTAACGCGGGGCTTGTGCTTCCTGACTCTATCGGTATTGCAGCATTAATCTATCTGCTTTCCGGAAAACAATACCAAAAACCAAGAAGGAAACCAGGCATTGACCTGATGTTAAAAATCTGTGAAATGGCTGCGCTTCACAGCTGGAAAATTTTTCTTTTAGGAAGTAAGCCGGAAATAGTAAAAATTACTGTAGAAAAACTTAAAACAAGGTTCCCCGGAATAAACATTGCAGGTTTTCATGACGGTTTTTTCAAACCGCAACAGGAAGTTAATATTTTCAATGAAATAAGACAATCTAACGCAGCTATAGTTTTTGTCGGCCTTGACGTGCCGCGCCAGGAAAAATGGATTTTCGAAAACTTGAGAAATATAAACATCCCTATTATAATGGGGGTTGGCGGAAGCTTTGATGTTATATCAGGAAAATTGAAAAGGGCGCCGGGCTGGATGCAAGCACTTGGGCTGGAATGGTTTTACAGATTTGCGCAGGAACCCTGGCGTATCACCCGCATTAAAGACCTGCCTGTATTCGCATTGAAAGCATTAAATTTAATTTTCCAAAAACATTTGTGATTAAATTTAATCTTCCATCTGTTCTTCGGTAAGCTTTTCGTAGAATTTCCGGTACTCAAACTTTTCAGGATTATTGTCAGGCAAGTCCATCATATCCATGGCCGCCTGCGGGTGGCGGTTAAGCGAGCCGGCAATCATATAGGGAATTGAATAGCCCCAGGTAATTTTTTTGGTTAGAGGCATTATTTCTTTGCTTATAACATCAAAAAGCGGCCGGCTGTCAAACTTGGGGTTTTTAAGAAAACTCAATAACAATTCCGTTGGGCAATTGCCGGAGCCTCTTCCCAGACCGTAAAGTGTTCCATCCAGATAATTCGCTCCGCGGATAATCCCTGCGATAGTATTCGCAAAAGCCAGCTGGGTGGAATTGTGGCAATGAACGCCGATTTCTTTGTTCTTTATGTATTTTTTGAATTTATCTACGTAATAATCCATATCTTCACTGTAGAGCGAGCCGAAACTATCTACAATATATACAGCCGATACCTTCGTTTCTTTTTCAATCTGCGCAAGAGCTTCATCCAGGTCACGTTCAAGGGCGCGGGAAATAGACATTATATTTATAGTTGCTTCGTACCCTTTTTCCGTGGCGTTGTTGGCTAGTTTGATTGCTTTATCAATGTCTTTAACGTAAGTGGCAACGCGGATAACATCAACCACACTGTCTTTTTTGGGGAGCACATCTTCAGAAACAGCCTTATGGGAATCCTGCATTATGGCTATCTTTGTTTTTTCTGATTTAATGCCATCAACAACTTTTCTTAAATCCTCTTCGTCGCAAAAACGCCACAAACCGTATTCCTTTACTGAGAAATGCTGTTTGCTGTTTCGGTACCCGAGTTCTACGATATCTATTCCTGAAGCACATACTGCCTTGTATACATTCCTTACGGTTTCAATTGTGAAGTTGGATTTATTCATTAATCCGCCGTCACGTATGGTGCAGTCAATTACCTTAATCTCAGGTCTAAACATTTTGGCTCCTTTGAACTTTTGTAACACCGATTTTATAATATTAAAAATATTTTATCAAATCTTATACCAACACCTGTAATAGCAAGTATTGACATTTTGCGTAATATGTTCTATTGTTTAGTTATAGCTAAATAACATAACATATATGAAAAACCATTTATACGACAATCTGCAAATAAGGGAAGTATTTCATATTGAATTTCTCCGCCTGCTTTCATTAAAGCTGAGACCCAATTTTTACGCCCTTAAGGGCGGGGTAAATATGCGGTTATTTTTCAATAATATAAGATATTCAGAAGATATGGATATAGATGTTAATACCGTGAAGGTTGCCGCCTTGCGGGATATTGTTATGAAAATACTTGATTCACAAGCATTATTGAACGAAATTAAACCGTTCGGTATCGAGAAAATAATACTACCCAATATTGCAAAAGCAAAACAAACCGAAACCACTCAGCGTTTTAAAATACATATATTAGCTTCCCGGGGGGAAGACCTCTTTACGAAAATAGAATTTTCCCGACGGGACACTTTAGGTAAATCTGTAGTAGAGTCTGTTTCAGAAAAGATTCTTCGCGGTTATATGATTTCCCCGTTGATAGTTAGTCATTATGATATTCAAAGCGCAGCCTTGCAAAAAATATATGCCCTGGCAGGCAGAAGTATAGTTCAGGCCCGGGACATTTTTGATCTTTACATCCTATCTACCCGGTTACCCGAAGGCCTTGGCAAAATAAAAGCCCCGGCAGCCGTGAAAGATGCTGCATGCAATAATACATTTTCTGTCAGTTTTCATCAATATAGGGATACCGTATTGAACTATCTTACCGAGGAAGCCAGGGTATCCTATGAAAATCCTGATTTATGGGACGAAATTAAAATAAAAATCACGGAATTTATATGCCCAAAACAATAACGGTTGAATATATCAGAAGACTTGGCCGGCCTGTTTTTACTACAAGGGAGCTGTCCGACATTTCCGGTAAAAGCATGTCCGCTGTAAGCCAGGCACTCAATTATCTCAGCCAGCATACTATCGCAAAAAAGATTTATCGCGGGATCTGGGTTGAAGCGGCGGATAAACCATTGAGCCCCTATATGGTTATCCCTCATCTTTTCAGGGGAGGCAGGGTATATGTTTCTTTTTTAAGCGCCTTACACCTGCATGGAATTATTGAACAGATTCCGCAAACCATAACTCTGGCTTCAACTGCCCATACGAGGAAAATAAAAACAACAGTTGGTACATTTATTGTGCATAAAATATCCCCTAAATTTTTCGCGGGGTTTGGCTGGTATAAGGGGTCAGAGAGTTTTCTTATAGCCGAACCTGAAAAAGCATTGGCTGACTGTCTTTATCTTTTTACAAGAAAAAAGAAGCAATACGGGTTTTTCCCTGAGCTTAATCTAAAAAAACCATTTGATGTAAATAAAACCAGGAAGTGGATCCAAAAAATACCTGATAAGAATGCCAGGGTTTCCGCGTTAAGCAAACTTGAAGAAATAACAAAAAAAAAGTAACTTGAATTTTATCAAATAATTCTTGACTTTCTTTATATATTTTTGTAATATGTTTAGGTATTCTTCGGGGCGAGGGGAAGATCCTCACCGGCGGTTTGAGGCTCCAAGTGAAACGTGGAGCGAAAGCCCGCGAACTCCGGTCAAAGTGCCGGGGTTGAACAGATGGAATTTCTGTGCCGACGGTATAGTCCGGATGGTAGAAGAATAAAATAAATCAGTTTAATATAGCTGCTATCATATAACCCCGAAGGATGAATATCTTTACGGGGATTTTTTTTGAGCAGGGCGAAACCCAAAAACCGCTTCCATCTTGGTTTTTGGGCAGGGATCCGATGGACAAAGACACAAAATTCATGCAGTTGGCGTTAAAGTTAGCCCAAAAGGGCGCAGGCAGAGTAAGCCCAAACCCTATGGTTGGTTGTGTTATTACTCAAGGTGACAGAATAATATCAACCGGTTACCACAAATACTTTGGCGGACCTCATGCTGAAATCGAAGCTTTATCCAAAGTAAAAAAGCCCCTGAACAAAGCAACCATGTACCTCACCCTGGAGCCCTGCAGTCATACAAAAAAGAAAACACCCCCTTGTGTACCAGTTGTACTTAATTCAGGCATAAAACGGTTGTTCATAGCCATGAAAGACCCAAACCCGGCAGTCAATGGCAGGGGGGTAAAAATACTCCAAAAAAACGGTATAAAATGTTCAACCGGCTTACTGGAGTCTGAAGCTAAAGAACTGAATAAGGCCTATATAAAATGGGTAACCCAAAAACTACCCTATATTACTCTAAAATGGGCTATGTCCTTAGATGGGAAGATAGCCACAGAGGCTGGGGATTCAAAGTGGATAAGTTCTCAAACCAGCCGTGATCTGGTTCATAGGATGCGGGGCCAAATTGACTCTATTTTAGTAGGAATAGGCACTGTTTTAAAGGATAACCCATACCTTACAACCCATGGGAAAGGGAGAAACCCTGTAAGGTTAATAATAGATCCAGATCTAAGAATACCCTTAAATTCAAATGTACTAAATAAGGAATCCAAAACCATCATATTTTATGATAAATCAAAAGACAAATTACTTAAACCTAAACTTGAACAAATTTGTAAAAAGTATCAATATTGCGTTGGTATACGTTCAAATTTAAAAGGAATCATAAACTTAAAGGAACTTATTAAATATTTGGCCGCAGAGCGTGTGGCTTCCTTATTAATAGAAGGCGGCGGCAACACACACGCTCAAGCCATTGAACAAGGTATCGCTGATGAAATCATGTGCTTTGTAAGCCCTAAAGTTATAGGCGGCAAGGATGCTATTACACCAGTTGAAGGAATAGGAGTAAATCTGGTTGAACAATCGATAAATCTGACTAATTGGGTTGTTAATAAGTCCGGTGAAGACCTGATGATATCAGCAAAAATCAAAAAATAGGAGTTTTTCTTGTTTACAGGAATAATTGAAGATTTGGGCACAATTAGCAAGGCGGGTAAGCCCGGTTTGGAGGCTTCAACCAGCCTTGACGGCCTCAAAATAGGGGACAGTATAAGCATAAATGGGGCCTGTCTGACAATAACCAAAATCAGCTCCCAATCAACCTCAAAATATACCTTTTGGGCTGATGTGTCCGGTGAGACCTTAAAACTGACCAATTTGGGTGAATTAAGATCCGGCTCCAGGGTTAACCTTGAACGCTCCCTTAAAAACGATTCCAGGCTTGGCGGACATATTGTAACAGGGCATATTGAAGGTATCGGTAAAATAGTATCCGTTAAAAATGATAAAAACTCAAAAATGTTTGAATTTTCATACCCGAAAGAACTCAACAAGTTCATTGTCAGGAAAGGCTCTATAGCTGTAGACGGTATCAGTCTTACAATTGCTGATATCAAAAACTCAAATTCATTTACTGCCGCTATTATACCTCATACTCTAAAAAACACAACTTTAAATTTCAAAAAACCCGGAGATACTATCAACCTGGAAACAGACATAATGGCAAAATATTTGGAAAAATCCCGACAAAACCAGAAAGAAACCGGAAAAATTTCTTTTGATTTGCTCAAAAGGACGGGCTTCATAAGATGAAAACCAAATTTGCAACAATTCCCGAGGCAATTTCTGACTTAAAAAAAGGCAAAATTGTTATTGTTGTCGACGATCCGGGCAGGGAAAATGAGGGTGACCTGGTCTGCTGTTCGGATAAAATAACCCCTGATAAAATAAATTTCATGGCAAAATACGGCCGCGGCCTTATTTGTGTCGCCGTTGAAGGTAAAAGGCTGGATGAATTGAAAATTTCCCCGATGGTTGACAATAATCAGGAAGCCAAAGAAGCGGCTTTCACTGTTTCCGTTGATGCCAAAAAAGGAACGACAACCGGTATATCGTCGCATGACCGCGCTTTGACGATAAAAACTATCCTGAACCCGAAAACAAAACCTGAGGATTTAATAAAACCCGGCCATATATTTCCGTTGCGCTATAAAGAAGGCGGAGTTTTGGTCAGATCGGGCCACACTGAAGCCTCAGTTGACCTCAGTAAACTTGCCGGCACGGATACGTATCCTTCCGGCGTAATCTGCGAAATCATGAATGAAGACGGCACAATGGCGCGCCTGCCCCAGTTATTAAAATTTTCAAAAAAGCACAAATTAAAAATTATAACGATCGCAGACTTGATTGAGTACCGCAGGAAAAATGAAAAACTTATAAAAATGGAACTCTTTACCGGGCTTCCTACGGAAAACGGCGATTTTTGCCTTTATCTCTATAAGGACACAATTAAAAAAGAATATCATATAGCCCTGGTAAAAGGGACTGTCTCAGGCAAAAAAAACATTTTAGCAAGAGTTCATTCTTCCTGCTTTACCGGAGATGTGTTACACTCTCTTCGGTGTGATTGCGGCCAACAACTAAATAAAGCGCTCGAGCTGATTGAAAATGAAGGCAGGGGCGTTTTGTTATACATGCACCAGGAAGGCAGGGGAATCGGGCTCATAAACAAATTAAAATCCTACAAACTGCAGGACCAGGGTTATGATACGGTTGAAGCGAACATAAAACTTGGGTTTAAACCGGATCTGAGAGATTATGGTATCGGTGCGCAAATACTTGCAGACCTGGGGTTGTCAACCATAAGATTGTTGACAAATAATCCCCGCAAAATTGCCGGGCTTCAGGGGTATGGTTTAAAAGTTATAAAAAGGATTCCGATTGAAATTAGACTTCACACAAAAATGGGCAAAAAATATTTAAACACAAAGAAACAGAAATTTGGGCATTTATTGACTACGGTTTAATAAAAACAATATAATGTCAGGGTGCAACGTTCCCGGAGAAAACCTTTTTTGAGCGCCTTGGGAAAAATTTAGAGCTCAAAATAGAGTGAACCGGGTAGGAGAACGTTTTTCGGAGGGAATGTGGCAGTCTGATAAAATAGGAGGATGGATGGTTAAAACTTTTTCGGGCAAGATGTTGGCAGAAGGCAAAAAATTTGGTATTGTAGTATCGAGGTTCAATGAGTTTATCACAGGCAAACTGCTGGAAGGCGCTATTGATTCGCTCGTAAGGCACTCTGCTGACGAGAAAAACATTGATGTTGTCTGGACTCCGGGTTCTTTTGAAATGCCGGTTGTAACGAAAAAAATGGCAGGCAGCAAGAAATATGATGCGATCATATGCCTGGGCGCGATAATCCAGGGTGACACACCGCATCACGAGTATATCGCCAACGAAGTTACCAAAGGGATCGCCCAGGTTTCGCTTGATTCAGGCGTACCGGTTATATTCGGTATATTAACCTGCGACAACCTGGAACAGGCAATCGAACGCGCCGGAACTAAAGCCGGAAACAAAGGGTCACAGGCAGCAGAAGCAGCAATAGAAATGGCCAACCTCATAGGCCAAATATAGAGTAAATTTCAGGTTTTTTGAAATGGGATTACGAAGAGAAGCCAGGGAAACTGCACTCAAAGTTCTCTATGTTGTTGATGTAGCCAATTTAACCAAAGAAGAGGCGACATTCATCATAACAAATGGGAATACTATGCATGTGCACGTAAAGAGCTTTATGGACCAGATTGTAAGCGGCACCCTGGAAAATACCGAAGAAATAGATTCTCAAATAAATAAATATACCCAAAACTGGAACATTTCCAGGATGGCAGCCATAGACAGAAATATTATCCGGATCGGCGCCTTTGAAATCCTGAAAACCCCCGAAACACCTATCAGCGTGATAATTGACGAAGCAGTCGAAATAGCAAAAAAATATTCAACTTCCGATTCTGGTAAATTCGTAAACGGCATCCTGGATAAAATCAAACAGGCCCGGGAAGTCCCGTAAACCGGGAAATAGTTGGAGCAGAAATGGCGCAAATAAACATTGAGCTCGCTGGAAAAATCATTAAACTTTTCCGATCTGTAGTCAGCAACTATAAAATATACCCTCCGGGCAGCCAGATAGTCATAAACAACCTGAATTCACTGCACGCCGAAATTGTACAATACCTCCAAACCCAGGATACTCTAACGATAAACGAATCGCACCATAAAATGCTTATCGACGACCAGGAAATAAAAGCGCTTACCGACACTTTCATACTTGCCTTGCTCGCCGAATTAGAAATACAAAGCATCACTTTCAGAAAAGGCATAAACCCTGCCGAACTTTCCGTTTTCATGGACTTAATAACCTCAAAAGATAAAACAAAATTCAAGGAAACCGGTGGAGGTGTTTCGGACGTATTAAAATCAAAAAATGTAAATAGCATAGCAGTAGATGCGGTAAAATATGTTGCCATAAAAGAAGGCGAAGAGGTAGTTAATAAAATCTCAGCCCTGGTAGACAACCTGCAGGGAGATCCTATGGCATTTATGGCGTCCCTGCGTGAAATTTATGATTCAATGGACGCCGTCCCGGACATAAAAACAAAAAAAGGTATTACGGACACGCTCGCAAAAAAACTTGCCACGCTGGACCCCGCAAATTTAAAAGAATTTTTTGACCGCCCTTTACCCGGGAAAATAGAACAATCCGGCCTTAAAGAGGCCGTTCTTTCATCGCTTCCAAAAGAAAAAATCAGGGAAATATTTGACGAAATCGCGCTCTGGTATGAAGACATAAAACGCACCAGTAAAACTGAATTTGAAGCGCTTGAGCAATTAAGCGGCCTTAAAAGTTTTCTGGGTAAAATACTTAGCTCGCCCTCAGCAAGAAATATCCCTTTCCGGTTTTACGAAGAATTGCTCCATGTCGGCGTGCTCGACGAATTGCCTGTGTGGATAAAAAAAGAAGAACCTACCTTGGTACTGCAGGTAGACAAAATTCTTGAAAAAGACAGCCTGTCTCTATTGGATCCTGAAATCCGCGGCAGCCTGCCCCGGATGGTTAAACAGCTTTGCCAGTCTGAACTTTCAGAAGTAGCGGAGAAAATAACAAATAAAATGGCTGAGAATTTGAAACAGCCCTCCATGAAAGTAAGAAGCGAAACCATAAGAACGTTAATGCAAATTTACGACGTGCTCGTTATTTTCCAAAAAGAAAAAATTCTCAAGAACATGGAACAAACGTTTCTTGCGGTATTTCAAAAAGAAAAAAATATTGAAATATACCAGGACCTGGTAAGTTTGCTCGCCAAAAGAGTGTTCCAGCACATTTTAAACAACCAGATTGAAGAAGCCATTTCTATACTAAAATTAATCAAACAACATCTTTATTCCGAAACCGAAGGGGATAAGGAACGCAGGGATGTTACAGGACGCAATTTTGTGAAGCTTGCGGGCGACCTGAGCGGATTAATAATTGCTGAACTCAAATCTGGCGTAGATAAACGACAAAAAAATGCCATGGAAATTGTGTCCCTTATGGAAGACACAATGGGTGATACCCTGATGGCTGTCATAAAAGAATCTGATGACTATAGAACCCGCAAAATTGCCGCTATTGCTTTGCGCAATATCGGGGAAATGGCTGTAAAGAATTTCATTAAATCACTTAATTTGACCACAAATACAGAGACACTAAAAAAAATAATAAATATTTTTGATGAATTCACGACAATAAACATTACGGATAAACTAAAAGAACTCCTTGATTATCCGGATCCCATAGTAAAGAAAATGATTCTCAGGCATCTCTATAAAATGAACACTCCGGAAACCAGAGGTCTCCTTTTAGAAAGATTATCTGATAAGGATTTGATGGCTGATGTAGTTAAAATAGTCGGCGAACTCAAACAAACAGAAGCACTGGACCGGCTGTTAAGTATTTCTAACGTTGAAAATGTAACCCTGCAGGAAGAATTAGCGATAACCTTCGGCATGTTGGGAGATAAAAGAGCTTTGCCAACCCTGATTAAATTCCTGAAAGGCAGGAAATCATTTTTTAAATCAAACAATCTTACCCCGGACTCGGTAAGAATGCGCGCCGCCTGGGCTTTAAGTAAATTCTTACCCGACAAAACTGCCGAAAACGCCCTGACCGAAGCATTAAAAGACAAAAGTGATTCTGTGAAATTGGAAGCAAAAAAAGCCCTGGAAAAAAATGCCTGACACGAAACACCTCATAGAATCACTCCGAAAAGAAATTAAACACCACGACCACCTCTATTACGTAAAGAGCCAGCCTGATATTTCCGATACTGAATATGATAAACTTATAAAAAAACTTCAGGCGCTGGAAAAAGAACACCCTGAACTCATAACGCCGGACTCGCCTACACAAAGAGTGTCAGGCGAGATTACCAAAGAATTTAAAACTATTAAGCATACCTCGCCGATGCTTTCCCTGGATAACACTTACTCGGAAGAAGAAGTGATTGAATGGGAAAAACGCATAAATAAAACTATTCCCGAGACAGAATATGAATTTGTAGTTGAACCAAAAATAGACGGGATAAGCTGTTCTGTAACCTATTCACATGGTTTGCTCAACAACGGGGCGACCCGGGGTGACGGCGATACCGGCGAAGATATTACTCTTAACGTTAAAACCATCCGGTCTATACCATTATCTCTCATACTGCCTAAAAACATTAAGAGTTTTCCCGAGACAATTGAAATACGCGGAGAGGTATTTATAAACAAGAAGGACTTCCAGGAAATTAATTATGCTTTAGCAAGACAAGACATTCAAATCTTCTCTAATGCGCGCAATGCAGCCGCCGGGAGCCTGCGCCAGAAAGACCCGAAGATAACAGCTTCCAGGCATTTGAGATTTTTTGTCCATTCCTATGGAAACTTCAAAGGCAGTATCAATTTTCAAACACACTGGGAATTTCTTGAACTTTGCCGGAATTTTGGATTAAAAACAATAGAAAATACAAAACTTTTCAAAACAATTGACGAAGCAATCGGCTATTGTCTGAAATGGCAGGAAGAGCGTGATAAACTTCCCTTTGAAATTGACGGAATGGTAATTAAGGTCAATTCTCTCAAACAGAGAACGGCCCTTGGCCAGACCATGAAATCTCCGCGATGGGCTATAGCCTATAAATTTCCCGCAAGGCAGGCTACAACAAAAATTCTTGATGTCAGGGTCCAGGTTGGAAGGACCGGGGCATTAACGCCTGTAGCAGACCTGGAACCTGTAGAATGCGCCGGTGTAATAATTTCACATGCGACTCTGCATAATTTTGACGAAATTGAACGGCTCGGAATAAAAATTGGGGATACGGTTTTAATAGAACGGGCAGGGGAAGTAATCCCGAAAGTTATAAAAGTAATCGAAAGTAAAAGAACAGGAAAAGAAAAAGCGGTAAAAATCCCTGATAAATGCCCGGAATGTTCAGGCAATATAGTGAAAGAAAAAGAAGATGAAGTCGCCTACAGGTGCATAAACCCTTCGTGCCCTGCCCAGCTTTCAGGAAGCCTGCTTCATTTCGCCAACCGTGACGCTATGGACATTGAGGGGCTGGGTTATGCTATTGTGGAACAATTGATAAATGGAAAAATAGTGAAAAGTTTCGACGATATATATGCGCTCACGAAAAAAGACCTTTTCAAACTTGAGCTTGTTAAAGACAAAAAAGCTGATAATTTGCTTAAAGAAATAGAAAAAAGTAAAATACAACCGTTGTCCCGGCTGCTTTACGCCTTAGGCCTGCGCCACGTAGGCCAAAAAGCAGCACAAACCTTGGCCCGGCATTATGGTGTAATTGACAAACTGATTAAAGCGGATGCAGAAGAATTAACCCAGATTAATGAAATTGGCCCGGTTATGGCTGAATCCATAGCAAATTTTTTCAAACAACCGAAAACTTTGACGCTTATAGAAAAACTAAAAGAATCAGGAGTAAATACAACCGAACCTGAAATACCGGAAGATTTAAAGAAGCCCCAGCTGCTTTCCGGGAAAACCATTGTTTTTACGGGAGAACTTAAAGCTTTTTCAAGGCCTGAAGCGGAAAAACTGGCGCAAGAGTTCGGCGGGACAGCCACTTCCAGTGTTTCTAAAAAAACAGATTTTGTTGTGACGGGCGAAAATCCCGGCTCCAAATACAAAAAAGCCCAGCAATTAGGCGTTAAGATCCTTTCTGAAGCCGAGTTTTTAAAAATAATTGAAAAAAAGTAGATCTGGCCGGGACTTGACTGGCAGGCGCAATTAGCTTATGCGGAAAAAATAGGCCTCGGTTCAAGAAAATACGAATTAGTGGAAATTTAGATGAATATAACTGCTTTCGATTATGCCTGCAAACTCCTGAAATACAGCGCAAAAACTGAAAAAGAAATTATTGACAAATTAAGTAAAAAAAAGTTTAATGATAAAGTTCTTGATAGCGCCGCTATTAAACTAACAATGGATGAGCTGAAAGCTCA
>JAHIVV010000021.1 GCA_018816525.1 Elusimicrobiota bacterium | reverse complement strand
TTTTGCGGTTAACTACCCGGAAATTTGGTGAAGTAAGACAAAATTCCTCCCAGGTTTGAACTATGTAATGGTATTTTAACATTTTTTTTCAGAAGAAATTGCTGATTTGGAGAAGATCCAAAATCAATATCGGTTCTTGGGTTACCGCAACCTATTGACATTTGGTTTTTAAACGTATAAACTTAAGTGTAAATTAAAATTGTTCTTTAAAGAAATTGTTTTAAACCATTCAAGTGCAGGAAATTCCAGTGAGATTCTGGATACTGCCGCGCAACAGTAATACTGTCTTCTGTAGACGAAGACAGGCAAGTCTGGTCCAGCATCTGAATCGGTTAGTACCTTCGCAGGGAAGGGAATTATTAGAGTAACGATTATGAATTAATTTTAACCAACCCGCAAGGTTGGTTTTTGTTTTTATAAGGAACCTATGGGAAATAAAATTACTTTTATTCTTGGCGGCGTAAAAAGCGGGAAAACAACTTATGCTCTAAATGAGGCAAAAAAGTTGAATTGCCCTGTAACTTATATCGCTACAGCAGTAATCACGGACAAAGAAATTGAAAAAAGAGTCCGGGACCATATCAAAACACGGCCGGCAAGATGGAAAACAATCGAAGAAGAAACAAACTTAATTAAAACAACTAATAAAATAGGAACTAAAACAGTAATAGTTGATTGTATTAATTTTTGGGTATCGAACAACCTATTTGAAAAAAAGCACGAAAATGATATTCTGGCGCAAACTGAACAGTTTTGCGCTATATTAAAGGAAAGGAGGCTGAATTGCTATATAATTTCAAATGAAGTCGGACTCAGTCTTATATCTCAATACAAGATGGGAAGGAATTTTCAGTCTGTTTTAGGAAAGGTTAACCAGATTATAGCCCAAAATGCGGATGAAGTTAAATTTATGGTAGCTGGAATACCATTAAACATAAAATGATGGAGGTGCAACTTGCAAAAGATTGAACAAATGATCAACAGAATCAAGCCGATTGATAAATCGGTATTAGAAGCAACTCAAAAACGCCTGGATAACCTGACCAAACCTTTAGGCTCTTTGGGAAGAATGGAAGAGATCGCAAAACAAATTGTTGCTATAAGCGGCAAAAAAAATCCCGTTTTGAAAAACAAAGTAATATTTACCCTTGCCGGAGACCATGGCATCGTAGAAAAAGGAGTAAGCGCATACCCAAAAGAAGTTACACCGCAGATGGTTTATAATTTCCTAAATAACGGGGCAGGAATAAATGTCCTGGCAAAACACGCAGGCGCAAGAGTTGTTGTGGCAGACCTGGGCGTAGCAGAAGAATTGAAAATTAAAAATGAAAAATTGAAAATCAAAAAAATCGGGTTAGGGACAAAGAACTTTATAAAAGGCCCTGCAATGAGCAGTGAAGACGCTGTTAAATCCATAGAAGCAGGCATTGAGCTTGTTGAAGAAGAGCTTAAAAACGGCCTGGATATTATAGGAACTGGCGAGATGGGGATAGGTAATACTACGCCCTCGTCAGCTATAACTTCTGTGATTTGTAACCTTGAGGTTGAAAAAGTAACCGGCAAAGGTACCGGTATAGATAACAAAACTCTTGAAAATAAAATAAATGCAATAAAAAAAGGTATTAGAAAAAATAATCCAAATCCAAAGGATGGCCTGGATGTTCTGGCAAAAATCGGGGGCTTTGAAATCGGCGGGTTAGCCGGGGTAATTCTAGCCGGAGCTGCAAACCGCATTCCTATAGTCATTGATGGGTTTATATCCACAGCAGCGGCGCTTATTGCTGTTACTCTCGCACCCAATGTAAAGGATTACATTATTGCAGGCCACTGTTCCCGGGAACCGGGCCACAAAGTTCAACTGCAATGGCTTGGGCTTAGGCCCACCCTGGACCTTGATTTACGCCTTGGCGAAGGAACAGGTGCAGTCTTGGCAATGAATATCGTTGATGCATCCTGTAAAATATTGAACGAAATGGCAACCTTTGAATCTGCGGGTGTCTCTACAAAAACGGAGCAATAATGACTGGATTTATTTCTGCAATTGAATTTTTAACCATAATACCAATAAAATCTAAAAACTTTTCCCTGCAAAAGTCTATAGTTTACTTTCCTTTTGTAGGAATGATTATTGGTTCAATACTTGTAGGTGCGCATATCATATTAAAAACAATTTTCCCTAGAATGATATGCGATGCAATTACTTTGATAATTCTAATTTTATCAACCGGCGCGCTTCACCTGGATGGTTTTGCGGATACAATTGATGGTATTTTGGGCGGCAGGGACAAGGACGAGATGCTCAAAATCATGTCAGACGAGCACATAGGCACTTTTGCCGTAGTAGGCATTTTTTGCTTACTCTTACTGAAATTCATTTTCATCTTTCAAATGCCCGAAAATATTTTATACCCTTCTTTGGTATTAATGCCGATTCTTGGAAAATTTTCTATGGTTTTGTCTCTTGTAAAAGGCAGGCCGGCAAAAACCAACGGACTTGGTTCACTCTTTATAGGAAACAGCGGTACGATTACGTTGCTTATTTCCGGTCTTGTGACACTTTTATGCTGTATTTTCTTCTTTTCCCTTAAAGGGCTATTTCTATTTGCCGGTATTTCAATCTTTACTTTAATCTTAAAAGAATACTTCACAAGTAAAATTGACGGGTTGACAGGCGATACAATAGGAGCAATTCACGAAACTGTAGAACTCGCCGTATTGATGGCTATTTTCTTGCTGAGAAAATGAAAAAAATATTATTTTTTCTATTAATTTTGCACTTTAACACCAAAATATTTGCCGGTAATACCCCGGGGAGGATAATTTCTCTTGCGCCCGCTATAACCGAAGAGCTCTATTTACTGGGTGTTCAGGACAATCTTCTAGGAGTGACTACGTATTGTGATTACCCGGAAGAGGCAAAGAAAAAAGAAAAAATAGGAACCTACCTGGAACCTAATATTGAAAAAATTGTCAGGCTTAAGCCGGATATCATCCTGGCCTCCAAAGAGGGCCAAAAAAAAGAAATTGTCTTAAGAATGAAAAGTTACGGACTAAAAGTTTATGCTCTTGAACCCTGTAATAATTTCAAAGAAATATCGGAACAATTTCTTCTGCTTGGCAAGCTTTTAGGAAAAGAAAAAAAGGCGATTGATATACTCTCAGCTTTGAATGAAAAGACAACCAGGTTAACGAACAAAACAAAAAAAACAGCTAAAGTAAAAGTATTTTGGCAGCTAGGCGCTGAACCTCTGATGACAATAAGCAAGAATACTTTCATTGATGAAATGATAACCCTTGCAGGCGGCCAAAATATTGCACATGAAGGGCCTTTACGTTATCCGCGCTTTAATAAGGAAGAAGTACTAAGACAGAACCCCGATGTAATTATACTTGTCGCCATGGGCGCCGTAACAGAAACCGAAAAAAAACAATGGCAGAAATATTCCGACTTGAAAGCCGTTAAAAACAGCAGGATATTCGTTATAGATACAAGAATAACCTGTAATCCTACACCTGTCAATTTTGTGGAAGCTATTGAAATTGTGAGTAAATTATTGCACCCTGAATTATTCAAATGAAAAAAAACTATTTTATTCTTTTTTTGCTTATATTTACTTTAATTTTAACTTTTATTGTTTCTCTTATCTTTGGGGGTACAAAAATTTCGTTTACCGAACTATTATCCGGTTTAAGTTCAGTTCCCGGAATTAACCACACAATCATTTGGAAAATAAGAATACCGAGAATCCTATTAAGTATGTTGGTAGGAGCCGGGTTGGCTGCCAGCGGCAGTGTTTTACAGGGGATACTGCGAAATCCTTTAGCTGAGCCGTACACGCTTGGAATATCAGGCGGCGCCGCCTTTGGTGCAACCATTGCGGTTGTTTTGGGAATAAGTTCGTTAAGTTTGCCGGTTTGTGCCTTTTTGGGAGCTTTATTATCATTATTATTTGTTTACTTAATTGCATCAAAAAAGAACTTTTCAGTTTCAACTTTGATTTTAGGCGGAGTTATTTTAAGTTTTCTTTTTTCTGCAATAATCCTATTGATATTTGCAGTTTCTAAAACAGAGAAAATCCAATCAACGCTTCTTTGGCTTATGGGCGACCTGTCAAATGCTGAAACAGGTTTAACAACAATTGTAGCCGGATTTACGGTTGCAGGTATAGCGATTCTTTTACTTTTCAGCCGGGAAATAGATATTCTTACATTAGGTGAAGAAAAAGCATCCTATCTTGGGGTCGATTCAGCCAACACAATAAGAACCATTTTCATCATTGCTTCGTTTATTACCGGCGCATGTGTATCAGCTTCCGGCATAATCGGGTTTGTAGGCCTTATCATCCCGCATTTTATACGCAAATGGAGCGGGCCAAAACATTTTACGCTTATTATTTTTTCAAGCCTTGCCGGCGCTATTTTCCTTTGTATCGCTGATACTTTCGCCAGAAGTATTATTTATCCGGTAGAATTGCCCGTAGGAGTGATTACCGGAATTTTCGGCGGAGTGTTCTTTATTATTTTCTTGTTAAGATCTAAAAACTGGGAAGTATTCTAAAATTGAACCTATTAGAAATCTATAACCTTTCATGCGGCTACGCGGGCAAAGAAATTATAAAAAACATTTCTTTTTCTGTAAATGAAGGCAGCTTTTTAGGGATACTCGGACCAAACGGCGCAGGAAAAACTACTCTTTTCAGGTCTTTAACAAAAATCATTAAGCCTATAGAAGGTAAAATATTTTTCCAGGGCAAGGCCCTCTCTGATTTATCGGCAAAAGACCTCGCTAAGGAAATTGCCGTGCTGCCGCAAATCCTTGATGTCCCTTTTTCTTTTTCTATCGAAGAATTTGTTTTATTGGGCAGGCACCCTCATCTAAAACGATTAGAAGCCCCGGGAAAGAAAGACTTTGATATTGCCCAAAAAGCGATGATGGAATTAAATATTGCTGATTTAAAACACAGGAAGATAAGGGACTTGTCCGGAGGAGAACGGCAAAGAGTGCTTATAGCGCAAGCACTGGCGCAGGAACCAAAACTTTTATTACTTGATGAACCTGTAAATCATCTGGATATAAAACATCAGATAGAAATTTTAGATTTACTTAGAGATTTAAATAAAACAGGCCTCACCGTAGTAATTATTTTACACGACCTTAACCTGGCATCAGAGTATTGCGATGATTTGCTTTTATTGAATGAGGGTAAAATTCATACCTATGGAAAAGCGCGGGATGTGCTGAAATACGAAATTCTGGAAGAAGTCTATAAAACCGTCCTCCTAGTTGAAAAAAATCCATTATCAGGAAAACCTTATATTTTGCTGATTTCTAAAGACACTCGGGCGAAGGGTATTCATAAAGAGAGTTTATGAAAAAAGGCTTAATTCATGTTTATACAGGCGAAGGAAAAGGCAAGACCACGGCAAGCGTTGGGCTGGCTGTACGCGCAAAAAGCCATGGTTTGAAAGTGTTGTTTGTTTCTTTTAATAAAGAACCGAAAAAATGGGGCTGCGGGGAATATAAAATATTCAAAAAAATTGGCATTGATACTCTCTGCTTCGCTCAGAAACACCCTCGTTTTTACAAAAACACATCATTAAAAACCTTGAAAATTGAATGCCGAGCTGCTTTGGAATGCCTTAATAAAACCATAAAAAAGAAAAAATATGACCTACTCATTTTAGATGAAATTAATGTCGCTTTAAACTGCGGATATCTCAAAGAAGAAGAGATTCTTTCATTTCTAAAAACAAAACCGGAAAATTTAGAAATCATTTTGACAGGCCGCGGGGCAACCAAAAAAATAATCGAAAAAGCAGACCTGGTAAGCGAAATAAAAAAAATCAAGCACCCTTATGATAAAGGGATCATCGCAAGAAAAGGAATAGAATTCTGACGAATATTATCTCCTCCTGGAGCGGCGGCAAAGATAGCTGTTTAGCTACATACAAAGCAATGAAAGAAGGGCATGAAATAAAGTTCCTTGTTAATTTCATTTCCGAAGAAACAAAAAGAGGGTGTTTTCACGGAATAGATTGCATGCTGATGAAAACCCAGAGCGAAGCGATAGGAATACCGATTATCCAGCAGAGCGTGCCTGCTGACATGAAAGAATACGAAAATATTTTTAAAAAAACTGTAAAAGAACTAAAAGAAAAGCATGCTGTTGAAGGTATGGTCTTCGGAGATATTTATCTTGATGAGCACCGCGAATGGGTTGAACGCGTCTGCAAAGAAATCGGCATAACAGCAATAGAGCCGCTTTGGAAGCAGGACCCGAATATCGTTGCATCTGAATTCATCAATCTAGGATTTAAATCGATAATAACCAGCGCAAAAGCCGAGCTTTTCGATAAGAATTTTGTGGGGAAGGACTTCAATACTGAACTTGTAAGTAATCTGATAAACCGCAAAATATGTTCCTGCGGAGAAAACGGCGAATTTCATTCGTTTGTTTATGACGGTCCTATTTTCAATAAAAAAATTGAAATAACAAAAACAGAGACAGTTTATAAAGACACCTTTTGGAAAGCTTACTTTTTGGATATTCAGAAATACAGTTTAATCAAAAAACCAAACTAAAAATTTATGTTTATTCTTTTTGTTGTAATTTTAACCAGTTAAGTGAAGGAAATTCCCGTTAAATCCGGGATACTGCCACGCAACAGTAATCTTACAGATAGCGCTGTCTGTTAAGGAGTCTGGTCCATCACTTAAACTTGGAAAGTACCTTCGCAGGGAAGGGAA
This sequence comes from Elusimicrobiota bacterium, assembly GCA_018816525.1. Lineage (NCBI taxonomy): Bacteria > Pseudomonadati > Elusimicrobiota > Elusimicrobiota bacterium. The sequence goes on along the minus strand of JAHIVV010000021.1, from coordinate 29,097 downwards.
AGCAGTAAGTTTTAAACACCACCTGCAAGGAAATTATCCTACAGGAGGGATAAAATCATGAGAAAAGTATTTGCTGTGAGTTGTGTTTTGTTAGTTAGTTCGTGTATGTCAGCTGTTTTTGGTTTTGAAGAAGTAAAGTTCGATTCGGGCACCGCTTTTATCACCCTCACCCGCAAACCCGAGTTGCAAAAAAACTTATCGACAAATGTCAGTCTTGTCAGTCAAAACAAAATAAGGGAAACAAATGCGATAACTATAGGCGATCTGCTTAAGGACTCTGTCGGCATAACGGAAGTAAGCAAAACAGGAACTCTCGGATCAACAAGCAATATTCGTATCAGATCGGGAGGAGATACGAGTAAACAAGTCCTGGTTATGATCGACGGCCTTAGAATGAACAATTTAGCTACAGGAGCTGCAAATCTTAGCCTCCTGCCTGCCGATAATATTGAAAGAATAGAAATTGTCCGCGGGCCTTCGTCATCACTTTATGGCTCGAGCGCTTTGAATGGTGTTGTAAATATCATTAACAAAAAACCGAAAGGGAAAGAATTGGGGTTAACGCTGCAATCAGAAAGCTATAATACTAATGTTCTTAAAGCGACTTATGGTGATAAAAATGATATTTTCAGCTGGCTTCTTTCTGGCAGTATTAACCGAAGCGACGGCTGGCGCGAGAATAGCGATGCAAATAGTAGCCATTTAAACACTAATATCGGGATAGATCTAAAAACCTCCGGGAAAATAAAAATAAACCTTGACTATTTTTCAGAAGAATCTGGAATTCCAGGTTCAAACTATACAAAACTTTCCGTTTACGACAATATGAAAGAAAGAACAGCGACCACCCCTAACGCCAGAGAAAATGATAATAACAACTATTTGCAGATAGGGCATGAAATACCTATAACTGAAAATTTCAACCTTAATTCAAAAATATTTTACAGGAAAACAAACATGGAGTACAAGGATACCGATAATTTTACTTTTGATAATAATACGACGGATAATGCAGGCGTAACGTTACAGCTTAACGCACCTAAAGAAATTGTCATCGGGGCTGATGTTCAAAACCAGACTTATAAAAAATTCAATCAACTTACCGAACAGGAGGATATAGCCAAAACTTTTACGATCAACTCATTTTTTATACAAAAGGATTTTGCATTCTTCCCCCTGCGTACAACAATCGGCCTGAGATATGACGGCCATTCAGTTTACGGCGACCAAATAAACCCTCGCTTAAATTCGATATATGTTCTTGATCCTTATACAAAGTTCTCACTTAACATTGGAAGAGCCTTCGTCGGGCCGACCTTTGAAGACCTTTACTCTCCAAAAAGAACATGGGATTATTTTGGTTATGGCGGGGAAACCAAAGGGAATCCAACCCTGGTTCCGGAAATATCATGTGGTTATGACGTAGGGATGGAAAACATCCTGAATGAAAATACCACATCAAGAATTACGCTATTCCGCAGCGACATCCAGGACAAGATAGAATGGGTTGACAACAACGTGCCGACTGCGGGTTATGTCAAATACGATTTATGGAAACCAGAAAACATCGGAGAAGCTTACAATCAGGGGGTAGAATACGAAATCGATTCTAATTCAAGCATCCTTCCAGTAATCGATTATTTTTCTGTACCAAAGGACTTTTCAAACCAGTTAAATTTTACCTATGTTGATTCAAAAGGCAGAAACAACAGCAGCGAACAATTCAAAACACTTCAATATACGCCCCAATACCGCACAAACTATTCTTTAACCTATGAAAATTCCTTTAGTTTAAAACAAACAATCTCTATCGAATACACATCGGAGCAAAAATGGATAGACGATGATGCGGCCGAGCATAAATTGAGCGCCCGTTTACTTTTTAATTACAAAATCACATATAATTTCGATTACACAGAATTATTCGCTGCGATAAACAACCTGTCAGACGTTAAATATCAAAGCAGGGAAAATTACCCTCTTCCGGGTATAGTTTTTAAAGCTGGTATAACCTTCAGATATTAATAATTTGAATTTACTCCGGCAATAAAAGAATAGCATCAACCTGTTTGTGCCCTGAAAAAGCCCCGGTCCTTTACCGGGGCTTTTATCTTTATGCCTTTTATTTTTCTTTATAAAGGGTAAAAAATTATGTATATTGTTTTGTTGAGGGGAAACATTAATCATGGGCAAAAATGAATTTCGATCATTAATTATGGCTATCTCTGGTTTGTTTATAGCTATGATCTCTATTTTTTACGCAATATATACTTACAGATTTTTCTCAATCTCACCTTTGAATCTATTTTCTTCAGTAATCAAAGACATTTCTCTTTTTAATCCCAAGGTAATAATTTTCTTGTCTTTACATGTAATTAGATTCGTATTTGTTTCGTTGCTATTCTTCAATATCTGGTGGATAGGAAACAGGCTGTTAAGTCTTCTGAAATTTGATTCTTACCCTGAAGAAAAACATACGATACTATCTATGGGCCTGGGCTTGGGTATATCCGGATATTTAGTTTTTCTTCTAGGCATCCTGGGCTTTTTAACTAAAACAGCCTTAGTTTTGCTTTTAGTAATTACTTCCTTCATTTCATTAATACATACTTTAAAATCATTAAGAAACGGGAGCAATACTTTCAGATTTAAAATAGTTAAACCAAAGTTTAACATCTATTTTATTTTGATAATACCATTCTTAATTCTATTTTTTTTCGCTACTACCTTACCTGAAATATTTTACGATTCTTTAGTCTACCATCTTGCTATCCCTGATATTTATCTAAAAGCGGGCAGGCTTGTTAATATACCAACCAATATCTATTCTTCCCTGCCTCATTTAATGAGTTTAATTTACACTTACGGGTTAATATTTAATGATGCTCTGCTAGTTAAAGTTATAAGTTTTTTCATAGGGTTGCTTTTGATTTATACAATCTATATTGCTGGCAAAGAGTTGTCAGTGCTGATATTTCTAAGTATTCCCTTGGTTGCGCTGAATCTCTGGTGCGCTGGCTCTGATATTGGAATGGCATTCTTTCTTTTGTTGGGATTAATTCTATTTAAAGACTGGTTATTCGAACAAAAAGAGAACAAAAAATTGCTTTACCTTTCTGGATTACTTTTCGGTTTTGCAAGCGCTTGTAAACTAACAGCAATGCTCGGCTTACCTTTCTTGATAGTAATAATTATTTACAACTATAAAAATTCCTTTAAAAACTCTTACAAAACAATGTTTTTGTTTTTGCTCTGCGTTTCTTTGCCCTTAATTCCCTGGTTTTGCAAAAACTGTATTTTTTCCGGCAACCCCTTCTTGCCTTTTTTCACGAAAATATTTGGTTCCGGGCCCTGGGGGCCAGGCACTTTGAACAGTTTTTTTCTGGATACAAAAAGCGGGTATGACGGTTTTAACTCAGCTTTCTCTGGATTAAAAAAAATATTTACATCAGGTATTACGGGAGCGGAGTCGGGCAGGGCGGGGTTTATGGGCCCTGTATTTCTATTGCTTATTCCATTAATGCTTATATACTTCAAAGACAAAAAAGTAAAGTTTGCTATTTATTATTGCGCTTCATGTATTCTTGTCTGGCTGTTTTCAACACATATGGTGCGCCATTTATTTCCGCATTTAATAATTCTGTTTATTGCAATTTCATTTATGCTGGAAAACAATAAAAAATTAAAGATAGCGCTTGCTCTTTTGTTATTTACAAATATTTACTGGATTGCTCTAATATTTCAGACAAAATATGACGGACTGAAAATAATCACAGGTCAATGCAATGCAAACGCGTACCTTTCAATCCAGCACCAAAACATTTACCATTGTCCCTCTTACCCAGCATATAAATACCTGGAAGAAAATTCAAGCACACAACAGGACCGTGTTTTGATAGCAGGCGAGGCAAGAGGATTTTATTGTAAAAATCCCGCGATAAGCAATTCACAGCATGATTCGCCTGTTTTTTTTGATGCAATTGCCGGGTCTGCGGGCCCGGCCGCTTTAAGAGAATGGGCCTCTCTAAATAAAATAAAATTTTTGATATTTAATTGGATAGAAGTTAAAAGATTGCTTCCGGAAAAATACCGGCAGGAGAGATACTTCAAGTCAGCGAACATCTTTCTCGATAAATATACAAAAAAAGTTTATGCTGATAATTATTTGGAGGTTTATAAGGTTTGCTATTGACAATAATACCAAAAATGAATATCATATTACACTATTAAAATGAAACCTCAATTAAAAACACCATTATTCGATATACTCTTGGAACACGCCAAGCGCAAAGTAACTTCATTTCATACCCCGGGGCACAAAAACGGGCAAAGTATAGATAAAAGACTGAAGTCCTTCACCGGCAGAAATGCTTATTATTTTGATGTTACAGTATTTCCTGAAGTCGATTCTTTACACGATCCTACGGGCCCCATAAAAAAAGCACAGGAGTTGATGGCCCAGGCTTACGGAGTAGAACACTCATTCTTTCTTGTAAACGGTTCTTCGTCCGGGAACCTGGCGATGTTTCTTTCAGCCTGTAATTCCTGCGATTCAATAATTCTCTCGAGAAACTGCCACAAATCCGCGCTATCGGGCATAATATTATCCGGTATCTGGCCCATATGGCTCCAGCCTAAAATTGACCAAAATTATGATATAATTCTTGATTCTTCGCCCGAACAAATAGAAGATGCGCTGAAGCAATTCCCTGAAGCGAAGGGTGTTTTTGTTACCAGCCCTACATATAACGGCGTTACTACCGATCTTGTAAAAATTGCCGAAATCTGCCACAGACAGGGGAAAATCCTGCTGGTTGACGAAGCTCATGGCGCCCATTTAAAATTTCACCAGGACCTGCCTATATCTGCAGTGGAAGCAGGCGCAGATCTTTGCGTGCAATCAACCCATAAAATACTTTCTGCGCTCTCACAGGGCTCGGTTCTTCATTTTAATTCCGATCTAATAGACCTTAACCGCACAAAAAAAATAGTTTCAATGCTGCAGACCACAAGCCCGAATTACCTGATACTTGCGAGCCTGGACCTGGCCAGAAAACAAATGATAGAGTCCGGTGAAAAAATGTTTGATAAAATAATACATTGGACCAACCAGGGAAGGGACAAAATAAATCAGTTAAATAATTTTTCATGTTTTTCCAGGAAGGACATCAAATCCTTGGGCTACGACCTTGATTTAACCAAGATTACCGTGAATGTAACACAGACAGGCCTGACGGGCTATCAGATAGAAGATGTTCTTGCAAAAGAATACAATATTCAGATTGATTGCGCAGATATTTTTAATTTAATTGCGATAACAGGCGCCGGTACTGAAAAAAGCGATATAACTCAGCTGGTTGCCGCTTTAACTGAGATCGATAAAAAATACCACGGCCAGGAAAAGAACTGGGTGCTGGATATCCCGTCTCTTTCCACCGAAATGGTAATGATGCCGCGTGATATTTTCTTCAGCTACGGCACTAAACGCGTTCCTTTGAAAAAAGCAGCAGGCCAGATTTCAGCTCAAACCCTGACTCCTTACCCGCCGGGCATACCTGTATTGATCCCCGGTGAACGAATTACAAATGAAATCTGCGAATACCTTGTCGACCTTTCTGAAAAAAATGTCAGAATAAGCGGACAGGAGACGGATTCTCTAAAAACCATAAAGGTTGTTACTTTATAATCTTATAAAAGGGGAGTACCCCATACTCTTCCAAACGAGTAACACGGGGTATTAAAAAGGTGATAAAAAAAATGGCAAAAAAAACCGCGAAAATCAAAAAAGTGAGCAAGAAAGTTATTAAAAAAGCAAGAAAGAAAGCTGAAAAAAAACTCGTTTTCAAATGTATGAAAAAGGGGAAATTGGAAGCATTAAGGAAACTTCTTGTAGCAAAGAGGGATGACCTTCTTAGCCTGGTGAAGAAGAAACATTTTGATATGCCTGATAACGAGATCGGCGACGAAGTTGACAGCGCTACTATGTCTGTGGAAAAAGAAATATTATTTGAGCTTACCAATAATGAAAAAGCTATGCTCGATACAATAGAATCAGCTCTCCGTAAGATTGAACAAAACAATTTTGGCGCCTGCGAATCATGCAGCAAGCCCATAACATTCAACCGTCTTAAAGCAATGCCCTGGGTAAGATACTGCATCACTTGCCAAAAAGCATACGAAACACCAGCTGAATAATTTATTTTAGCTGCTTGCCTGAAAAATGCCCACTACTAATAAACTCAAGAGTTTAAGGGATTATGTTTCCGGTTTTAAAAGTGTTGTTGTTGCATACTCCGGAGGAGTAGACAGCAGCCTGGTGCTTAAGGTTGCGTCGGACACGCTCGGCAAAGAAAATGTTATCGCTGTTGTTGCCTTCTCCGAGACCTACCCTGAATCAGACAAATCATTTGCTCAACAAATTATAAAAAAGATTGGAGTCAAATCCATCACAATCAGAACTACTGAATTAAACAATCCTAAATTTAAAAAGAACCCCAAACTAAGATGCTATTATTGCAAATCAGAACTGTTTTCAAAAATCAAACAAATAGCAACAGCTCATAATATCAAAACTATTCTTGACGGTTCAAACTATGACGACCTCTCTGATTTCCGGCCGGGAAGAGCAGCTCTAACAAAGTTCAAGGTAATTAGCCCGCTTTTAGAAAACAAAATAACAAAAACGGACGTTAGGAAAATTTCAAAATCGCTCGGGCTGCCGACCTGGAACAAACCCCAAATGGCTTGCCTCGCATCAAGAATACCTTATGGTACTATGATTACAAAAGAAACCTTGAGTAAAATTGATTCGGCTGAAAATTTCTTAAGAAAAAAATTCGGGTTTTACAACATCAGGGTAAGGCATTACAACGATATTGCCCGTATTGAAGTCTCACCTGAACAAATTAATCTTCTACTAAATAAAAATGCAAGAAAGAAAATAGTATCTGCCTTTAAAAAACTTGGCTACAAATTTATCACGGTTGACCTTGAGGGTTTTAGAACAGGCAGTATGAATTTATGAGCAAAATTAAGGTTGCTGTAGCAATGTCCGGCGGTGTTGATTCATCAGTTGCTGCTGCGCTATTGAAAGACAAGGGATATGAAGTTGTTGGCCTAACCATGCGCCTTTGGGCCTGCAAAACCGCCGCGTCCGCCAATAAAAAACTATGCTGTTCCTTAAATGACACCGAAGACGCAAAAAAAGTCTGCTGCCTTTTAGCAGTACCGCATTATACAGTCGATTTCCGCAAAGAATTCAATAAACAAGTCATAGAACCCTTTTGTGAAAATTACCGAAGGGGCATAACCCCGAACCCCTGCATTTTGTGCAATCAAAAAATAAAGTTTGATTTACTGCTTGAAAAAGCTAAATCTCTTGGTTTTAATTTTTTAGCAACCGGGCATTATGCTAAAATTCAACCGCCTTTTTTACTTAAAGGGAAAGATGACAACAATGACCAGTCTTACTGGCTTTACGGCGTTAAAGAAAAAAACCTGAAAAACATTCTTATGCCCTTAGGCATTTATACAAAAACACAAGTAAGGGAATTGGCAAGGAAATATCACTTGAATGTTGCTGGAAAACCTAAAAGCCAGGAGATTTGTTTCATCCAGGATAACAATTACAGGAATTTCATGAAACAGTATAGTGTCAAAGAAAAACATGGCGCTATTGTTGACAAAAACGGAAAAGTTTTGGGCGCCCATAAAGGCGTATCAAATTTTACAATAGGCCAGCGGTCCGGATTGGGTATTTCTGCAGGGAAGAGGGTTTATGTATGCAGAATTGTCCCGGAAGAAAATAAGGTTGTAATCGGAGATGAAAAAGATGTTTACAGCAGTGAATTGATTGTAAAAAATGTTAATTGGTTTGTGCATATTGAAAAGTTTCCTTTAAAAACAAAAGTTAAAATCAGGTATAAACATAAAGAAGCTGATGCGGCCATATACAAATCGGATAAAATTTTATATAAAATAGTATTCGATCAGCCTCAGTGGGCTGTGACACCCGGGCAAAGCGCAGTTTTTTACGCTGGGAATAAGGTTTTAGGCGGCGGGGAGATAACCCATCCCCTCTTTTTGAAAGAGGGGATTGAGGGGAGTTAATAATAGTGATCGCGATAATAGATTATGGCGTAGGTAACCTGCGAAGCATAACAAAATCTGTTGAGATTCTTGGCGGGAATCCTGTAATTACAACCGATAAAAGGGTTGTTGCAGAGGCCGATGGCATAATTTTGCCGGGTGTAGGTGCATTTAAACCTGCCATTAAGATGCTTAAAGACAGCGGGCTCTTTAAAGTGATAAAGAACTTTGTTGCTAAAGACAAACCTATTTTGGGAATATGCCTGGGTATGCAATTGTTTTTTTCTAAAAGTACAGAAGGTGGAAATACAAAGGGGATGAATCTTATAAAGGGAACGGTTGAAAAACTGCCCAACACAGAAAAACTGCCCCAGATGGGCTGGAATAATGTGTCATTTCAAATTTCGAATCTCAAATCTCAAATTTTCAGGGACGTAAAAAATAAATCTTATTTTTATTTTGTGCATTCATATTATTGTAATCCGATAGACAAAAAAACAATCATTGCGACTACTGATTATGCGCAGGTTTTTCCTTCGATAATTCAAAATGGAAATATTTTTGGCACGCAGTTTCACCCTGAAAAAAGCTCCGAACAGGGCTTACAATTATTAAAAAACTTTGTTGAAATAACAAAATCTACATAGGCAAGTTTGGAACGTTCCTGGAGAAAATGTGCCGAACTTGCAATTAGGTAAACATGTTAACCAAACGAATTATTCCTTGTCTTGATGTTAAAAACGGCCGCGTAGTAAAAGGTATCCACTTCCAGAACCTGCGCGATGCCGGCGACCCCGTTGAAACCGCCAAACAATACAGCAAAAACGGCGCGGATGAACTCGTATTTCTTGACATCACTGCCACCATTGAAGAAAGAAAAACCACATTTGAGGTAGTTAGAAAAACAGCAGAAAATGTTTTTATTCCGTTGACGGTAGGCGGCGGGATAAAGGTTTTAGCGGACATAAGCAATCTCTTAAATGCAGGCGCAGACAAAATTTCTATCAACACAGCGGCCGTTAAAACCCCTAAACTTATAAAGGAATCTTCAGATAAATTCGGTTCACAGTGTATTGTTGTTGCCATAGACGCCAAAAGAGTGACAAATAAGAAGTGGGAAGTGTTTATTAACGCCGGTTCTACCCCTACGGGTATTGATGCCGTCCAATGGGCAAAGAAGGTGCAAAAACTGGGCGCAGGAGAGATTCTACTTACCAGTATTGATGCAGACGGTACTAAAAACGGCTATGATATTGAATTGACAAAGACTATCAGTGAAAATGTAAATATTCCTGTTATTGCTTCCGGAGGCGCAGGGGAACCTAAGCACCTGTTTGAGGTGTTAACCAAAGGCAAGGCTGATGCGGCTCTTGCAGCCAGCATATTCCACTACGACGAATACCCGATTTACAAGGTGAAATCCTATCTCAAATCAAAAAAGATACCAATAAGAATATAAATACTCCCGAGACAGACCCGGAGAACGCATTTCCTCGCTTCCCGCAGTTTCTTTTCCAAATATCCCGCTATCCCTTTGTTCAGGATTTTTCGCCTATTAACGTTGGACCACCTGGTTACATTATAGATGACTTAATACGCAGCCTTTCAAATCACTGAAATATTTAATATAATACACTTATCAAACTCCGGGCTTTTAACGGAACTTAATTCTACAAGGGATATCATTGAAAAAACAACAGGGGAAAAGAAAGGACTCTGGAAGCGCTGCCTAAAATTATCTGTTCCCTGCGCTTAAAGGAAAGCTAAACTTATGAGAATACTCGCAATAGATTATGGGGAAAAAAGAATAGGGCTGGCGGTAAGCGATCCACTGGGCATAACGGCCCAGCCTTATGCAACCCTTCAAAAAGACGGTACAGAAGCTAAAAGAATACTCGAAATAATCAAGGATAAAGAAGTTACAAAAATAATTATAGGATTGCCGATAAACATGAACGGCACTAAAGGCGAATCTGCCGCGCGAGTTGAAGCTTTTGTAGAATATTTAAAAACCATAATTACGTTGGATATTGAACTTGTTGACGAGAGATTGTCCACAAAAGAGGTAACAGACAGGCTTATTGAGTTCGATATGTCAAGGGAAAAACGCAGGCAGAACGTTGACAAACTTGCCGCCACACTGATTTTAGAAACATATTTAAATAGAAATCCGGCAGTTTTTTAGTTAAAACCGGTAGGATTCAATGAAATCAATAATTCTTAGAACTACATTCATCGTGCTATCCTTAAGCCTGATAGTAACCCTATTTTATAACTTTTCTATACCTAATAGAGAAGTTATCCTTACTATACCACACGGCAGTAACGGAAAAACAATTACAGAACTTTTATATGAAAACAGGCTCATTTCAAACAAAAAAATATTCATACTTTTTTCTGGCTTTACACGTTCAACGAAGAAATTTCAAAGCGGTACTTATAAGTTAAACCAGAAAATGGATATGTTCAAAATAATGGATATATTAAAAAAAGGGAAAGTTTACTCGATAAAATTTACAGTACCTGAAGGGTACACAAGTGTTCAGATTGCAGAATTACTTGAACAAAAAAATCTGGGGAATAAAAAAGAATTTCTAAAAATAGCCGAAAAAGAAAAACTTGAGGGATACCTTTATCCAGAGACCTATTTTATCCCATACGGTTCCGCCGAAAAAGAAATAGCAGCTTTTATGGTTAACGAGTTTAAAAAAAATTATACACCTCAACTTGCAGAACAAGCAAAAAAGCTAAAAATGTCAACACAGGCTGTTATAACGCTTGCTTCTATCATCGAACGGGAAGCTGTTTCATCGGAAGAAAGAGCCCTGATTTCAGGAATATTCTACAACAGGCTTAAGAAAGGATGGATGCTCGAATCCTGTGCAACGATCAGATATGCTTTAAATAAATATACTGACAAGATTACTTACAAAGACCTGAGAATTAATTCTCCCTATAATACCTATGAACATCATGGATTGCCACCTGGTCCTATTTGTAATCCCGGGATGCCTTCAATACAAGCAGCTCTAAATCCGGCGAATACAGACCTTATGTTTTTCTTTTCTAATGGGAAAGGAACTCATGAATTTTCAAAATATTATAAACAACACCTGGAAAAACAAAAAAAACACCTATGAATCTGACTGAACAAAACCTTAACTTACTTTTGGAAGCCAACCGTATTCTTTCTTCAACGCTTAACACCGATGAAGTCCTGTTAAAAATCATGGAACTGGCCACGCAAATTGTATCTGCTGAAAGCGCTTCGCTGCTGCTGTATGAAGAAAAAACAAACGAACTTACTTTCGATGTGGTTATCGGCGGGGAAAAAGAACAGAAAATTAAACAGCTAAAATTAAAAATCGGAGAAGGCATCGCCGGCTGGGTAGCGAAAGAAAAAAAATCCCTGGTAGTGAATAACGTTTCTAGTGATAAAAGATGGGCGAAACATGTTGACCGGCTTTCTGAATTCAAAACCAATTCACTAATTGCCGTACCCTTACTCTACAAGGACAAACTTCTTGGCGTGATTGAAACCATTAATCATAAAGACGGAACGGATTTTACAGGCAAAGACCTTGAACTTCTGGAGGCTTTCAGCGCCCAGGCAGCAATTTCAATTGAAACCTCGACGCTTTTTTCCAGATTGAACACTGAAAAAGAAAAATTTGAACTTATATTCTCACAAATGACAGATGCAGCCTTATTCTTTGATACTACCGGAGATATCATTTTTTGTAACAATGCCTGTTCATCCCTCGTCGGATTGATGAAAAACGATATTTTTTCAACATTTAAATCTTTTACGATTACCCCTGATTTCAAAACTGCATTTAATGATTCAAATGATACTACTACGATTAATTTTTCTCATAAAGAGAGGCAGCTATATTTTTCAGGAAAACTTAACAGAATATTAAATGAAATAAAAAAACCCATAGGTTATATGCTTCTTTTTCACGATGTCACTGAAGAAAGAAGAGAACAGATCCTGAAGAAAAATTTCCTTTCACTGATTTCACACAAGCTGAAAACACCTCTTGTCTCTATTATAGGTTACAGCGACATCGTTTCCCAAAAATTCGACACTGCCAGTGAGGAAAAACATTTTCTTGATATTATTAATCAACAGGGACAACACCTGGATGACCTGGTAAATAAACTTCTGGACTTTACCATAATTGAATCCGAACAGCATAAAATAGAGCGCAAGCCTGTTAAACTTAATGAAATTGTACAAAAAGTTATGATGAAAATGCAGGACTTCGTTTACCTTAACAAAGCAGACGTTACAATACATCCGTCGCTAAATGAAGTATCCCTAGTGATTGCTGATGAATCCATGATAATAATCGTACTAAAAAATTTGATCGAAAATGCAATAAAATTTAATCCAAATTGCCAGAAAAGTGTAACGCTGGAGAGATATGAAACCGGAAATATGGCCGGAATTTCAGTCCAGGATAATGGCCCCGGAATACCTCCTGAACAGAAACCAAAACTTTTTCAGGAATTCTTTCAAATTGAAGAATCTTTTACAGGACAGGTTAAAGGAATGGGGTTAGGCCTGGCTACCTGTAAATTGATTATAGAAGCCCACAAGGGGAAAATAGGCATAGATAACAATTCAAAGAATGGCAGCAAATTTTTCTTTTTGCTTGACAAAAATATACCAAAACAATAGCAAGGAAAAATATGAAATCGAAATACCATAGAGTGCGCGGAACCTACGACATCTTGCCAGACAACCTGGCCTTATACCAAAAGGTTGAAAATACTGCCAGAGGTATAATGAATGAAAGAGGCTTCAATGAAATCAGGATTCCTACTTTTGAAGAAGCAGGCCTGTTTATTCATACAACCGGGGAAACAACCGATATAGTTGAAAAAGAAATGTACACTTTTAAAGATAAAAAGGAACGTATTCTTGCATTGCGCCCGGAAGGCACCCCTGGAGTAGTCAGGGCTTTCCTTGAAAATGACCTTAATTCCGCTTTTCCCGTAAGTAAGTTTTACTACACGGGGCCGATGTTCAGGTATGAAAGGCCGCAAGGCGGCAGGCGCAGGGAATTTTTTCAGTTCGGCTGTGAATATTTCGGTAATGCCCATCCAACAGCCGATGCAGAGCTGATATTGCTTACAAGAGACATTTATTTTTCGCTTGGCATAAACAACCTGCTTATAGAAATAAACTCTATCGGCTGCGAAGAATGCCGGCCAAAATACCGCGATAATCTCATAGACTTCCTGAATAAAAACAAAGAAAAACTCTGTGAAGACTGCAAGGTCCGCCTGGAAAAAAACCCTTTAAGAACACTTGACTGTAAAATAGATAAGAACCTTTTTATTGAAGGCAAGGTTCCTACTATCAATAAAGCTCTTTGTACCGATTGCGCCTCTCATTTCGGGCTTCTACAGGATTTACTCAATGAAGCAAGCGTAAAATTCTCCATTAACCCTTATATTGTCCGCGGCCTTGATTACTACACAAGGACAGTTTTTGAAGTGAAAGTTGAAGGAACTGACGCAATTTGCGCAGGCGGCAGGTATGACCGCCTGATAAAACTCATCGGGGGAGAAGAAACGCCTGCCATAGGTTTTGCCATAGGGGTAGACAGAACCGTTGACCTGCTTAAAACAATTAACATTTCAACCCCAAAAATATGTCCTGTATTTTTAGTAACCCAACAAAATGAAAGTGTAATAAAGAATTCCTTCGCGCTGCTTCAGCAGTTAAATACACAAAAAATCCCGGCTGTAGGGCCCTACCCCGGCAAAAGCTTTAAGGCGCAGATGCGCCTGGCTGATTCATCAGGCTCAAGGTATGTTCTTATTTTAGGAGAAACTGAAACACAAACCGGTTCTGCGACCATAAAAGATATGGCCGCAAAAACACAGGAAACATTGAAACAAAAAGAGGTTATTCAAAAATTAGTAAACATCTGTGACAAAAGTCACATTGACCAGGGAAAACCGATTTAATATAATTAAATGCTTCGTACTATACTTGTTACTATTTTTGTATTTACTATTAAACGACCTCACAAAAAACTATTCAACAAACTATGCAATGTCGTTAATATCAGGAAATAACCAAAATGGAATTCGGAGTTATTCAATAAACCTGAACAGAAAAACAAAATTCGTAGGAAAATAGGAGAAGGAAAAGGAAATGAAAAAAAACCACACCATACTGGGATTGATAGTAAGTTTAGTTGCTATTTTAATCGTATTTCTTTTATGGTGGACCGGAACATCCGACGTTTGGGAAAACAAATTTTTTGACTACAAGTTTAAAGTCAGAGGAGCAAACGATGTTTCAAAAAATATTGTTATTATAGGGATTGATGACGATTCATCTGCGATGTTCGGCAGGTGGCCCTGGCCAAGAAGTATTATCTCGCAAGGCGTTAAGTATTTAAAAAGTGCAGGAGCCAAAGTTATAGGGGCTGATATCCTTTTTATCGAATCAAGCCAGGATAAGAGCCAGGACACCGCCCTTAATCAAGCCCTGGCCTATTCCAAATGCGTTGTAGGCGCAACTGTTTTTGATCAAATACCGGAGAACATCGTAGAAACAATCGACGGTAAAATAGTTTACAGGGAAACGACTAAAGAAGTATTGACCCTGCCGAATAAAACGTTTAGAAAATCTTTTATCGCAACAGGTTTTACTAATGCTTACCCTAACCTCTCGGACGGTGTATTAAGGCTGGCGGCCCTCAAAAGAAACTTCGAAGATCATACCTATTATTCTTTTGACATGCACCTGGGTGCAAAATATTTGGGTAAAACACCGGAAGAACTCAAAATACCCGAAGCTTTTCTAGTGAATTATCACGGCCCTGCAAACACCTATACCCGCTATTCATTTTCCCTGATATATGACAACAAATTCCCAAAAGAATGGATCAAAAACAAAATTGTGCTTATAGGTTCTCTTTCAACCGGAGCTTTTGACCATTTCACTACCCCATTTGAAGCTATTTTCCCGGGCGTAGAATTTCACGCCAATGTAATCGACAACGTAATTAACAATAACTACATCCGTGAAGTGCATGCTTTTATAGTAATAGCTGTCACGCTTTTATTAACCGTTTTCATAAGCCAATTGGTGATACGTATTAAAGCAGTCACCGGTGTGTTTTTGTATATTTTCAGCCTTATTGCATACTTCATTTTCACCTATCTTCTATTCTCAAAATTCAACCTGCACCTGGATTTTTTAAAACCTGCATTAGGCATGACTGCATCATATATAGGCATTATGGGCTACCGCTTCAGAACCGAAGAAAAGGAGAAACGCTGGATTAAAAAAACCTTTTCGTCTTATATGAGCCCTCAGGTAATAAAAGAACTCGCTGAAAACCCCGATAAATTAAAACTTGGCGGTGAAAAAAAATTTATGACCGTATTTTTCTCCGACATAAGAGGGTTCACAACTATTTCCGAGAAATACCCTCCTGAAGAAGTAGTAAGTATTTTAAATGAATATCTAAGCGCCATGACAGAAATAGTTTTTAAATATGAAGGAACCCTGGATAAATTTGTAGGGGATGAAATAATGGCATTCTGGAATTCGCCGTTGCAGCAGGAAGACCATGCAATGATGGCCATTAACTGTTCCTTTGACATGCTTGACAAACTTAACCAGTTGCAGGAAAAATGGAAACAGGAAGGCAAACCCATTATTGACATAGGCATAGGCATAAATTCCGGAGAAATGATCGTAGGAAACATGGGGTCCTTTCAAAGGATGGATTATACGGTAATCGGTGATAATGTAAACCTGGGCGCCAGGATTGAATCATTAACCAGGCAGTATAATACTAAAATGATAATTTCCGAATTCACTTATGAAATAGTCAAAGACAAAATCGATGCAACCCATTTGGGTGAAGTCAAGGTTAAAGGCAAGACAAAACCAGTCAACATTTACGATGTGAAAAGGAAACTCTCATGATAATTTTTTGGCGTCTTTTATTGGCGCATTTTTTAACTGATTTCACTCTGCAGACCAATTTCATTGCAAAATGGAAAAGAGAAAGCATTTTCGGGGCCCTAGCTCATTCAGGTATATTTTTACTTCTATCAATGGTGTTATGTGTATTCTCAGATAACTTTTCAGGCCTTACAACGCACTACTTGTTTGATGTCTGGTGGAAGCTGCCCGGATGGCTATGCGTAATGCTTATTTTCATTATCCATTTCGGTGAAGACTATTACCGTATTTGGAGTATAAAAGAAGGGGGATCTTCTGACAACCTCCTATTTTTTATTTGGGACCAGTTCATTCACATTATCCTGATATTTTTGTTTTCTCCGATAGATACATCATTTTCCATTTCTGAGCATTGGGTTGTAATCGCAATATTGCTTATTCTGGTTACCCACTTTAGTTCTATTTTCATTTACTATATAGAACAGCTCATTTACGGACCGGAACATATTGCAACAGGGCTAAAAGGCAAGTATCACCTTATGCTAGAAAGGCTAACAATATTCGGGTGTTTTCTGCTGCCCGGACGCTTTTGGATGATGGTAATTGTTGTTTTATTAGCCCGCGTATTTTTATATAAACCAACTCACGATTTTAGTAAAATAAACATTATTTCAAGTGTTTCACTTTCTATATTAATCGGTTTATTGTCCAGATTGATACTTTATTAGGAAAGAGGGTAAATGTGGAATTAGACCGGACAAAACAAAAACTTCAATCTTACCTGGCAAGAAAGGTGTGAAGGAACTTAGCTCGACCCAAAAGTGGTTGAAGCCTTTTTAAAAACGTTGACACATGAAGAGAACAAAAACAAATGACCGCGGTCCTTTACCTGGTTGCCACACCGATTGGAAACCTTGAAGACATCACTTTACGCGCCATTAGAACCTTAAAAGAAGTTGACCTTATAGCTTGTGAAGATACCCGAAGGACAAAAATTTTACTGAACCATTATGCTATATCAAAAGAACTTGTCAGTTACCATTCATACAGCCAAAACTCCAAGACTGATTTCTTAATTGAAAATTTGCTTTCCGGGAAAAATGTTGCCTATGTTACTGACGGCGGGACTCCGGGGATTTCTGATCCGGGCGAAGAACTTGTAAGAGAAGCGCTGAAAAATAACATAACTGTTGAAAGCATCCCTGGCCCCTCAGCATTAATTTCAGCTCTTGTTTGTTCCGGCTTGCCTGCAAATGGATTTATATTCTTGGGCTTTTTGCAAAGGAAACCCGGCAAGATAAAAAAAGCACTCAAGAAAGCGGCAGAATTAGAAAAAACCATAATATTTTATGAATCGCCCTTCAGAATTGTAAAAACTATCAGGTTATGCAAAGAAATCTTCGCGGAAGCGGAAAATACCCGGTGCGTTATTGCAAGAGAACTGACAAAGAAATTCGAGGAAATAATAAGAGGAACTTTATCCGAAGTTTACGATGACATTTCGCAAAGAAAAGAAATTAAAGGTGAAATAGTGGCTTTAATAAACCCCAAAAATAAAGGCAAAGAAAATGAACGCGATTAAAGTTGGTATTATCGGCATTACCGGCTACGCCGGAGAAGAATTAATAAAAATTTTATTTCAACACCCAGGTATTGAAATAAAATTTTTAAGCAGCCGTTTTGACAAGCCGAAGAAAAAACTTTCGGAAATATATTCAAATTTAAAAAATATTCCAGATATTGATTGCACCAGCCTGGATATTGACAATAACTTGAAGGAATCTGAGCTTAAAAATACTGACGTGGTTTTTCTTGCTTTACCGCACGGCACTTCTGCACAAATCGCCAAAAAAGTTTTAAAGGCCGGCAAGAAAGTAATCGACTTAAGCGCGGATTTCCGTTTAAAAAATCCTGCTACTTACAAAAAATATTATGAACTGGAACATCCATGCCCTGAGCTGCTCAAGGAAGCAGTTTATGGCCTGCCTGAACTCTACAAAACACAAATTTCAAAAGCTAAACTAATCGCTAATCCGGGATGTTATCCGACATCAGTAATTTTGGGAAGCATGCCCCTTTTAAAAAACAAACTCGTTAAGAAAACGTCAATAATTATTGATTCAAAAAGCGGGTATTCCGGGGCAGGCAGAGAATTTGTAAAAAAATACCTGGCTGCGGGGCTTCCAAACACATTCGCATATAAAACCGGCGGGAAACACCGCCATATACCTGAAATGGAACAGGAACTATCACTCTTAACAGAAAAACCTGAGGAGTGTAAAATCATTTTTACGCCTCATGTCGTGCCTCAGGAGCGGGGAATGTATTCGGTTTTATATTTCGAAATATTAAGAAAAATATCTTTGACTGAAATTGCCAGCCTGTATAAAACATTTTATAAGGACGAACCTTTTGTCCGGGTGCTGGGTGAAGGCAAAGAACCTCAGACTATAAACGTTACTAACACAAATTTCTGTGATATTGGTTTTGCACTCTATGAGAGTAAAAATATCCTCATAGTTATGTCAGCCTTAGATAATTTAGTCAAGGGCGCTTCAGGCCAGGCTGTGCAGAATATGAACCTCCTGTATGGATTAGATGAAAAAACCGGCCTCCAGTAAACTCTGGGTAATGCCAACGGAGGGAGGAAAGAGAAAGTATCACCTTGGAAAAAATTTGGTAGACGCTTTACAGAAGGTAGGGATTCAGTGAAATTCTACGGTTATTACTTTTTATTGCGATAGGGGGAATAAACCTTTTAAATGCTCCTGAAGTAATAAAAGCCGGTGCGGACGGATTATGTGCGATTTCAGCAGTAGTATGTTCAGAAGATGTGCAAAGCAAAATAAGAGAGTTTCAAAAATTGTTTTTAAGAGGAAGCTGATGAGTTTATTTTATGTTGCCCTAGCCTGTGTTTTTTGGGGACTGGTACCCACCATAACAAAATTACTCCAGCAGGGACCCTGTGCTGATCCTAAAAGCCTGGCTTACCTGCGTTTTTTAATTGGATTTATTTTTTGCTTTTCATACTGCACATTGTCGGAAGTGGTTTAATCGTTACAGGCATATTTTTAGACTCTATTTGACTTTACCCTTAAGTATTGCTATAAACATTAGCTGAATGTTTCTTGGGGTGTTAGTGTAGTAGTCAACACGCCTGCCTGTCACGCAGGAGATCACGGGTGCGACTCCCGTACACCCCGCTTTAAAACCATGCCTATGGTATCAGGCAGTAATAGAATTGTTCAGCCCGCCTGAATCCAAATGGGTTAAGATGGCCCGCCAAAAATTACCAACCGCAAAAGAACTTTGGCGAAAAGAAATGGAAAGCAAAGACACAAAAGTCGAAGATTACATGCTGGAATAAAAGCTTCATGTTTGGCAATATTTTCACGTTTATTTTAAGCTTGCTGCTTTTACCGGTATGTTATGGCATCGGCAATAATTTTTTCCGGCTGATCCTGAAGGTTAACAGCTTTTCAGGGATTGAGTCGCCGTGGACGTATTTTATCTGCGGCGCAATAAGTTACATTTTTTTGCAGTTGATTTTTTTCAGGCCTCTTAGAATTTATGTTTTTGGCCATGAATTTGCCCATGCAATCGCCGGATGGCTGACCGGTGCCAGGGTAAAAACTTTCAAAATAAAAAAATCCTCCGGAAGTGTTTCGCTTACAAAAATAAACATTTTTATTGCGCTTGCTCCGTATTTTATCCCGATATATTCAATAGTGCTTATATTGTTTTACGCGTTATTTAACATTTGCACCAAAAATGTGTATAATGTAAACCACTACTTCCAATTTTTACTTGGAATCACTATATCTTTTCATGTTGCACTTACAGTTTTTGCAATAAATCAGGGCCAGAGCGACCTGGAAAAGTATGGGGTTATTTATTCGTTATTATTGATTTTTGTTTCCAATTGTTTGATTTTAGCAGCAATGTTTTCGGTTTTTTTCCAGGTATCATTTTTAGAATTCCTAAAAGATTCCGTAAAAGATTCCTGGTACGCATATTTATGGGCCTGCCACCTGCTAATCAGGGCTAAAGAGAATATATGGACGAAACTGTAATTTGTCATTACGGCTATTCAGAGATAAAAAGAAAGTTGATGCACTTTCTCATATTGATTTACCCGGTGATTTACAATACCCTGCCTCTTAAAATTGTGCTTAGCTTTGCAGGCGGCCTGGTAGTAGCGGATATAATTGTTGAATCCTTCAGGTTTGTATACCCTTCCTTTAATGCATTTACGCTGAAAGTATTTCATGGCTATTACCGCGAAGCAGAATCTAAAAATATCAGCACTTTAATCTGGACGTTTTCCGGGGCTTTTCTAACCATGTTTCTTTTCAGTAACAAAAATATTGTTACGGCATCTTTGCTTTATATGGTTTTTGGCGACAGCCTGGCCTGCCTTTTTGGCGTCAGATTCGGCAAAACAAAAATAATGGATTGCAAGACGCTTGAAGGCAGTTTCGCTTGTTTTGTTGTCTGTTTTGTCTGCGGAATATTTTTCCTGCCCTGGCCTTTGGCAATTTTGGGCGCGTTTGTAGCGACCATAATGGAACTTCTTCCTTTGCCGTTAAATGACAATTTCTGGGTGCCCGTTTCATCGGGGCTTTTTCTTACCTTGCTTTCGAGATTGTTCTAAAACCTTATGACAGAAAATAATTTAAGCATTAAAACTGTCAACCTTAACAAAACCTTCAATAATCTTACAGCCGTAAAAAACATAAATCTTGAAATCAACGCAGGTGAAATTTTTGCTTTCCTGGGCCCCAACGGCGCGGGCAAAACTACTACAGTAAAACTGCTTTGCGGCCTTCTGCGGCCTACCTCAGGTGAAATTTACATCTGCGGGAAAAAGGCATCGAAAAACAGCTTGGAAATAAAAAAAATTATCGGACTGGTACCGGATCATCCATTTATCTACCCCAAACTTAAAGGCGTGGAATTTCTCCAGCTTATCGGCGATGTTTATAATGTCAGTGCCGATGAACAGAAAGAAAGAATACCCGAACTTTTTAAAACCTTCGCTCTGGAAGAAGCGTCTTTAGATCTGATAGAAACTTATTCGCTCGGAATGAGGCAAAAACTGGTTATATGCAGTGTTTTACTGCATAAACCCCGGATCCTTATCCTTGATGAACCGCTGGTAGGGCTGGACCCGAAAAGCGCGAGGCTTGTTAAGGATATTTTCCACGGGCTTGCCCGGCGGGGTACAACAGTTTTTATGTGCACACATATCCTGGAAATAGCGGAAAAACTCGCAACAAAAATCGGGATAATCCACAAAGGTGAGCTTATTGCTTTAGGCACCAAGGAAGAAATCCGCGCAAAAACTACAAATACCGGCACGCTTGAAGATATTTATCTCGAACTTACCGGCGGTTTTGAATACTCCGAAATTTTAAAATTCTTATAATCTATGTTTTTTCTTCGTGTCAAATTTAAATCCTTTGTCAATTCTATAAGAAAGCGGACATTAACTGATTGGATAAAAATATCAATCGGGGTTGCTCTTGGTATTTCCTTTCTATATTTGCTTTATATCGGTTTCTACCGCCTGTTTGTGTATGTGCAAAAAATTCAGATAATCGGATCACTGCTCTTATTGAAGTTTTTGGGAATAGCATTTTTTACTTCATTTTTGATGGTGATTCTTTCCTCGGTAATATCTTCATTTTCTACCATATACTTTTCAAGCGATTTAAACCTGCTCATGACCATGCCGGTAAAACCCTGGAAAGTTTTCTTAATAAAAACTTTTGAAACGTCTTTTCAGGCCTCCTGGATGATGCTGGTAACGCTTATTCCTTTTCTGGCCGCATATGCCGCTGTAAAAAATGTGGGATTGGGTTTCTTTTTGGTTTTTGGCGTGTTATCTGTCCCGTTTTTTTTCACAAGCGTAGCTATAGGTATTTTGATAAGCCTGGGGATAATGTTTATGTTCCCTTCGTCAAAATCCCGTGATATCATTTTATTTGTCGCAATTTTTTTTGGTTCGCTCTGTTACGTGCTTTTTCGGTTCATCGAACCGGAAAGGCTTGCCAACCCTGATGCTTTTTATGACGCAGTCCAATATTTAGCGTATTTGAATGCTCCTGTAGCAAAAATATTTCCTTCCTGGTGGTTTACGGAATCCTTGAATGCAATAACAATAAACAACAGCCGGCTTTTGTTGAATGATTCTTTATTGATCGTCGGAACCGCATTCATATTTTTGTTAATTCTATTGGTTCTCGCCGAAAAGTATTACTATCCGGTAATCACGAATATTCATCTGGGTACCGAAAAAAGAAAACAGGGGTCAGCCAAAGCGGCAATTGCAAACAGTTTGAAAATTTCTAAATTTAGTTTTTTTATTAAAGACATAAGAGTTTTTTTCCGCGATACTAAACAATGGTCTCAGGTTCTGCTTGTTATTGCCCTGGTGCTGGTTTATTTATTCAGTATTCAAAAGTTACCGAAAAGTTTTACCGGTCAAAATTATCCTGT
This sequence comes from Elusimicrobiota bacterium, assembly GCA_018816525.1. NCBI lineage: Bacteria > Pseudomonadati > Elusimicrobiota > Elusimicrobiota bacterium. The sequence continues at coordinate 6,563 of JAHIVV010000021.1, read as the reverse complement.
TGTTTATGTTTCAAATTTTCTTGCTTTTTTCAATATTGGCGCAGCCGGTTTCATATTATCCGCTTTGGCTTTACGTTTTGTTTTTCCTCAGATAAGCTTGGAAAAGGGGACATTATGGTTCATTTTTAGCATGCCTATGACAATTGAAAAATTTTTTGTTAAAAAGCTTATTATCTCCGCAGTACCTATGCTGTTTTTAGGGTTGATAATGGGTATATTTTCAAATTTATTGCTGAAAGTGTCTTCCCCGATAGTTTTTTGGTTTTCAAGCGGGACTATAATATTGCTTTCTATCGGCTTGCTCTGCATGTCACTGGGGCTTGGAGCGGGTTACCCAAAATTTGATTCTGATAATATTGTTGAAATAGAAGCGTCTTACGGCGGGATTTTTTATATGGTTTGTTCGCTTGTTTATATAGGGCTGACCCTTGGAATAGAAGCCATACCAATGCAGTTATTCATAAAGCATCAGCTTGGTTCGCAACTTTATTGGGGCGATCTCATCTGGCACGGAGTGGATTTACTCATACTTAATGCCATAGTAATAGGAATACCTATTTGGCGGGGCATCAAGTCCCTAAAAAACTACGAACTCCGTGAATGGAGCTACTAATTGCAAAATGATGTAATATATTATATAATAAATCCTCAACAAAGGCTAGCGAGAGGCGCTAGTTTTAAAAATAGGAGAGAGAAATGTCTAATAAGAGAAAAAAAATTCATCAGATTCTTTGGGTTTTATTCGGAATGGCGATGGCTTTAGCAGCGTGCAGCAAGGGCCAAAACGCAATAGTTGCGAAAGTGGGCGGCGAAAAAGTCACTGTTAAGGATATAGCACTGAGAATAAAGAGCGTTCCCTTTGGTTATCAGGAGTATTTAGCCACGGAACCCGGGCAGAAACAGTTTATCGATATCATGGTCCGCCAAAAAATCATCTTAACTCTGGCAAAGAAAAACAAAATCGACAAAAGAAAAGACCTTGCCCAGGCAATTAAAGATTTCAAGCAGGAATACGCCAACAAAGTCAAACAGTATGAAGAGGACATGATTGTTGAAACCTATCTAAAAGAAATTGAAACTACATTAAGGGTGACGGACGACGAAGTAAACAAGTACTACAATGACCATAAAAAAGATTTTATACAGCCGGTAGAAATAAAGCTCAGCCACATACTGCTTTCCTCCCAGGCTGACGCCGAGCAAGTTATTCAAAAGATAAAGAACGGCGCAGATTTTGAAGAAATGGCTAAACAGGTTTCATTAGATCCAGTAACAAGCAACCGGGGTGGCGATCTTGGCGCCTTTAAACCCGCAGAAATGCTTCCGGAATTCGCCGAAGTTGCAAAAAATCTTCAAGTGGGGGCAGTTACTGACAAACCCGTTGCGACTTCCTACGGCTTCCATGTCCTGAAAAAGACAAGCCAAAAGATACTTCCGGGAGTTTCAGCGGATAAAGCCAAGGATGAAATCAAGAAGATCTTAATTAAGGATAAATTTGACAGGTGGATTGAGGAACAGAAAAAGGACCTGAATGTTAAGGTTGATTATACTGTTCTAAAAGCGCTTTCAAAAACAAAATAAAAAATTGAGTGTTTAGGAGAAAGACTATGAAAAAGTACGTCATTTGCATGACGGCGTTGTTTGCTTTGAGCGGGCCTGTAATTTCAGCGGAAGTTATTGATAAAACCGTTGCTTTAATTAACGGGGAACATGTTCTTCTTTCCGAATACCAAAAAATTCTCAACCCCATAATTGAACAGTATAAGCTGGTCACCCCTAAAGCTGACCAGACTGATGACAAATTGAAGGAACTCAAGTCAAAAGTCCTGGATCAGATGATTGATGACCGGCTCCTGCTTCAGGAAGCAAAAAAGCTGAAAATAATAGTTTCTAAAAGGGAAGTTGAAGAAGGCATTAAGCAGGTTAAAACGCGGTTTAAAGACGAGGACGAATATAAGAATGAACTCAAAAAAGAAGGCCTAAGCGAAGAAAAATTTTCCAAACGTATTGAAGAACAGTTAAAGCAGATAAAATTAATCGATTCGCAGATAAAATCAAAACTCGCCGTTCCCAGCCAGGAAAGCGTCAAAAGCCTTTTTAATGACGTAAAAACAGCTATGGACGGAAAAGAAGAGCTTAAAGGCAAATCTGATGAAGATAAAAAAGATATCGAAACGCTTGCAAAACTGATTAAGAGGAAATACAGCGAATTGGTACGCGCAAAACATATTTTAATTAGGTCCTCAAAAGAGGATTCAATGGTCAAACAGGCTGCGGCAAAGAAAAAAATTGAAGAAGTGCAGGCAAAATTAAAAGCCGGAGACGATTTTTCGGAGCTTGCAAAAAAATATTCGGAAGATACCGGCAGCGCGGAAAACGGCGGTGACCTGGGTTATTTCGGCAGGGGCGACATGGTAAAAGAGTTTGAAGATGCTGCCTTTGCCCTTCCGGTTGGGGAAACATCCTCAATAGTAAAAACTGAATTCGGTTACCACATTATACAGTCTGAAGAAAAGAAAGCAGCAAGAAAAGTAGCTTTTGACGATTTAAAGAATGACCTTACTGATTATCTCCGCCAGAAGGAAGCTGAAAAAAAATACGCCGACTGGATAAAAGACCTTCGGAAAAAGGCTTCCGTAACAATTTCAACCCCGGCTGAATGAATGAATTTCCTCTTGTAATCATCACGACAGGGGACCCTTCGGGCATTGGCCCGGAAATCACAGTAAAATCTTTTATTGAAGCCCCGGAGCTTTTTAAGAAGTGCATACCGCTTATCGTAGGCGATTATTCCGTTTTAAAACAATTCCTTAACAAATCTCGCGTTAAGTATACCGTTAACTCAAAATTTATTCCTGAAAAAATATCTAAAAATACGCTCAATATTGTTGATTTAGCGGTTTTGAAAAACAAAACTGCAATGGGCGTGGTTTCAGGAACTTCCGGCGCTGCTTCGATTGATTACCTTAATTTTGCCGTTAATTTGCTGACCACTCATATTATAAAAAAACCGAACGCTTTTTCTTTGGTGACCGGGCCCATATCAAAGGAATCTGTAATAAAATCAGGGATTCAGGGGTTTAGCGGCCATACGGAATATCTGGCAGAAAAAACCTGTTCTAAACAATTTGCTATGCTCATGGCATCTGAAAAATATAAAGTTTTACTGGCAACAAGGCATATAGCGCTAAAAAAAGTTCCGGGTTCTATTTCTAAAAAACTATTGACCCAGCAGGTCTTGACTGTAATCAAAACCATGAGGGATTATTTAAATATCAGGCCTTCAGAAATCATAATGTGCGCCTTAAACCCTCACTGCGGCGAATCCGGACATATAGGTAAAGAAGAGGAAAAAATAATAATACCGGCAATTTTAGAATTAAAAAAACGGAATTTAAATATTTCCGGGCCCATTGCCGCTGAATACGCATTTTCAATTTCGATAAAAAACGATCTTATTGTATGTCAATATCACGACCAGGCAATGGCGCCCTTAAGGCTTTTATGCGGCATGAAGTTTGTAAATATAACTTGCGGGCTGCCTTTTTTGCGCGTTTCACCGGCGCACGGCACGGCATTTGACATCGCGGGAAAAAATTGCGCGGACCCTTCAAGCATGATGGAGGCTATTAAGTTTGCGTCAGGCAGTAATTGAGCCTCTTACAGAAGCTGATATCAGCCAAATTGTTGAAATTGAAAATGAATCCTTCCCGGACCCCTGGTCAAAAGAAAAATTCCGCCAGGAACTGGTTTTAAAATTTTCTTATTTTTTTACCGCAAAAATAGGCGAAGAAATAACCGGTTATATCGGCTTGTGGCATATAGCTGATGAAGGCAATATAGTCAGCCTGGCTGTTAAAAAAAACCGGCGGAAAGAAGGAATAGCAAGCCAATTGCTTGGTCATGTAATGAATTTTGCGCACCAGAAAGGTATTTTGGATCTTTATTTGGAAGTAAGGTTAAAAAATTTACCGGCACAAAATCTTTACACGAAGTTTGGGTTTGAGGCCGTATATAAAAGAACCGCTTACTACGGCGATGATGATGCGCTAGTGATGCATAAAAGGATAAAATGAACACAGCAGGAAAAACCATATTTAGTCTGATTTTGTTATCTATGGCTGTTACACAGGCCGTTGCACTGGAAACCGGCGATAGAAAGTATAATTCTTACCTATATTTTCTGCAGGGCGAGATTTTATTAAGACAAAATGATCCGGATGCGGCGCAATATAAACTTGAAAAAACAATTGAACTTGATAGAAACGCTGTTCCTGCCTATAAGGAATTAGTTTTTCTTTACCTTCAGTCAGGGAATTATGAAAAAGCCCGGATGCTTGTCAAAACGCTTAAAAATCTTTCCGATAATATTGACACAAAACTATTTTTAGGCACTTATTACGTTTATGCCGGCGACACAACAAGCGCCATAAACCAGTATCAGGAAGTTATAAAAAAAGATCCTGAAAACGCTGAAGCAATAATAATTCTTGCGGGGATTTATTCCGAGATAAATCCTGAAAAATCTCTAGGCTATTGGGATAGATACATTGCCCTTAAACCGGACTCGGGAGATGCGTACTACAGGAAAGCGGTTGTTTTAAAAAAACTTAACAAAACCGAAGGGGCAAAAAAACTGCTCCAAAAAGCTATCGGGCTTCAGCCGGACGACCTTTTAACCCGTGTGACCCTGGCGGAAATTTATGAAAGCGAGCAGGATTACATCCTTGCCGGGGATGAATTATATTATTGCGCCGGCCTTGATAAAAATACTTACGGTTATTATATACGCGCCGGTGAAATGTACATGAGGGCTAAAGATTATGAAAAAGCGGAGAGGGTTTTTAAGGAAGCTCTCCCTGTTTCAAAAAATGATCCGGTAGTTTATTTTTGGCTTGGACTACTGTATGAAAACAGGATGGACTGGAAAACAGCAAGCGAATATGTAGAAAAATCTTTGACCGGGAAATCTGACATAGCGGGTTATGAAAAATTGAGTTACTATTACACTCAGCTGAACGACGTGAATAAGGCCCTCAAAACATTGGAACAGGCGCTGAAACTTAATCCAAAAAGCGCTGAAGTGAATTTTTTTCTCGGGCTTGGTTATATGGATTTGAAAAAAAACGGTAAAGCTGAAAAATATTTCCTAAGGACAGTTGATTTAGATCCCAATCTTTCCGATGCGTATTTTTACCTTGGAACGATTTATGAGCAATCCGGAAAATTTGACAAAGCGCTGCCCAACTTGCGCAAGGTTGTTGAGCTTACTCCAAAAAACGCAGTTGCGATGAATTATCTTGGGTATTGCCTGGCAGACAGGGATGTCAGCATGGATGAAGCAGAAACTTTGATAAGAGCTGCGCTTGAAATTGACCCTGAAAACAGCGCATACAGGGATTCTCTTGGGTGGGTTTATTTTAAAAGAGGAAAATACCAGGAAGCAAAAATGGAAATAGAACAGGCCTCAAAGAACCTTAAAGACCCTGTTGTTTTTGAGCATCTGGGTGACATAGAAAAAGCGTTGGGAAATAAGAAGAATGCTGAGAGTTTTTATAAAAAAGCGCTCTTTTTGGAACCAAAAAACAAAAATATAAAGAAAAAGATAAAAGAGTTGAAAATATGAAGATATTAGCTCCCGCCAAAATTAATTTATTCCTTGAAATAACCGGAAAGAAAAAAACCGGGCAAGGCACGTATCATACGCTAAACACAATATTTCAAACAGTAAATCTTTGTGATGAAATCGTCATTTCTCCGGGGAAATCTCACAGAATAGATTTTACATGCGACTGGACGAAAATAGGAATCGCTGAATCATCTCCGGTTGAGGATAATCTTTGTTTCCGCGCCGCATCTGCTTTAATGGAATATCTGGAGGAGAAAAAAGGTGCAAGAATAAAACTTGTCAAAAAAATACCGGCAGGCGCAGGGCTTGGCGGAGGTTCTTCGGATGCTGCAGCTGTTTTAATCGGACTTTTAAAATTCTGGAACAGAAAGATTGATAAGAAAAACTTGAATGAAATTGCTTTGAAATTGGGCGCGGACGTGCCTTTTTTCCTTTATGGAGGCTGTTGTTTTGCTCAGGGGGTAGGGGAAAAACTGACTCCTTTGCGCACTTCCTGGGAGAAGGAACCCTTGAATATAGTCCTGGTAAAACCGGGTTTTTCGAAATCAACTGGAGATGTTTATAAAAGATATGATGAAAGGGCAGTAAAAAGGTTGACAAAGTTTAATAATATTCCTAAAATCAAGAGAGAAAAGCTGGTTGATTTAAACAGCCTGAAACTGGTAAACAGCCTTGAAGAGGTAGTTTTCGAAAAATATCCTGAGCTTAAAGCTCTAAAATGCAATTTTATAAATATGGGCGCTTGCGCAAGCCTGATGTCCGGCAGCGGAACGACAATATTTGGGGTTTTTGAAAACGGGCTTATAGCTCAAAAATCTTTCGTAGAATTCAAAAAAAATGGTTTTAACGCGTGGTTAATTCATACCCTTAATGGAGGTGCGTTATGGAAATCACAGAAGTTAGAATTTCCCCGAGGGAAAAAGTAAAGCCAGCC
>JAHIVV010000020.1 GCA_018816525.1 Elusimicrobiota bacterium | reverse complement strand
CCAGGGAGTGGAGATGGTAATGCCCGGGGACAATGTGATAATGGATGTAGAGTTATTGACGCCGATAGCGATGGAGAAGCAGTTGAGGTTTGCAATCAGGGAAGGCGGCCACACAGTAGGGGCAGGCGTGGTAACGGAGATAATAGAATAGGAGATAGATAATGGGCGAGAGAATAATTTCGATACTTGTTTGTACCGTTTGTAAGAACAAAAATTACCATTATGTACGCGGTAAAAAGAAAGAATATAAAGTTGACATAAAAAAATTCTGCAAAAAATGCAGAAAGCACACCCCGCATAAAGAAACGAAATCTAGTTAGCCTCATCGGTAGGGGGTATAAGCTAATGGCAAACTGCTGGTCTCCAAAACCGGTTTTGAGGGTTCAAATCCTTCTACCCCCGCATTAAATTTTACAAAGTTAGGAAGAATATAATGAAAATTTTAGTTGCAGGCGGAGCAGGTTATATTGGTTCGCACCTGGTGGCAGAATTATTGGATAGCGGCTATAAAGCGGTAGTTCTTGATAATTTGTCAAAAGGCCACAGAGAAGCAATCCTTGGTGGTGAATTTTTAGAAGGAAGCCTGCTGGATCCCGCAAAATTGGAAGAAATTTTTAATAAATACAAAATTGATGTAGTCATGCATTTTGCCGCTGACAGTCTTGTCGGCGAGTCTATGACACAGCCGGATAAATATTTCAGGAATAATGATGTAGGCGGGTTAAACCTGCTTGACGCGATGAACAGGCACGGCGTAAAAAAATTTATTTTTTCATCTACCGCCGCAATATTCGGCGAGCCCGATAAAAGCCCGATAGAAGAAAACAATGTAAAACTTCCTACGAATCCCTACGGCGAATCAAAACTAATATTTGAAAAAATGCTCCGCTGGTATGACCGCGCTTTTGGAATAAAATATGTATGCCTGAGGTATTTTAACGCTGCGGGCGCGCATAAATCTGCAAAAATCGGAGAAAGCCATAACCCTGAAACTCATCTGATTCCGATTGTTCTTCAGGCCGCTTTGGGTCAGAGAGAACAGATAGATGTTTTTGGGGATGATTATAAAACTCCGGACGGGACCTGCGTGCGTGATTATATTCACGTAACAGACCTGGCCCAGGCGCATATTTTAGCTTTTAAGAAATTAGAGAATGACGCAGTCAGTACTCAATATAACCTGGGCCATGGCCAGGGTTTATCGGTAAAACAGATTATTAAGGTTTCAGAAGAAGTTACCGGAAAGAAAATAAAGTTTAGAATTGTTCCGCGGCGCGCCGGAGATCCGGCTACGCTTATTGCCAGTTCAGTTAAAATTAAAAAAGAACTTGGATGGAAACCGCAGTATGAAAATATCAGCAAAATAATTGATTCAGCCTGGCAGTGGCACAAATCACACCCAAAAGGTTTTTAAAACTCTCCAAATTTTTAAAAAAGTTTTAAGGAATTAGAAGTTTTTGTTGATGAAGCCTTGTTAACCTCATTTTTTTATAAGTATGCTTTGTAATCTATATTTGGGAAAATATTATCTTTGTATTCGATGTCGCTTAAAAATCCTTCATCGATTGTATTATTTTTAAGCTGGTCATGGAGGATATTAAATCTTATCACATGGTCTTTGGTGCGTTTTTCCGCATACTCTACCATTGTTTTTGTTGTCATTATAAAAGCCCAGTCGGAGCTTTGCGCCAGAAGCAGTTCTCTTGCGGCCTGGTTTAATGCACGGACTCTCAGGGGATTGCTTTCGTACCTGTTGGTTGCTGTTAATTCTATCATACGTTCAGCCATTTTATGCAAATGCCTGTAGATCCAGTCGTTAGCGCCGTTCAGCCAGACTTCATAATAACCTTTGTCGCCCCAGGAAGAAGCGGCGGGAGTAATAACCTGATTTTTAGGAAATTTTTCAAGGTATTCCGAAGGAGTAATCGGTTTAAACGTTTTCTGGTCGTAGTATATTTTCCTGAAAAGATAATTTATAAAATCAGGGCCTTCATACCACCAATGGCCGTAAAGTTCAGCGTCGTACATCGAAGTAATTAAAGGTTCTTTATTTAAATATTCATTTAAATGGTTTATTTGATGCTCGCGGTTGAACATGAAATTTCCCGCATGGTCAGCGGCTTTATTTAAAGCCCATTGCGGGTTATAGGGTTTCTTCTCATTTAATCCTACTTTGCCGGTGATGCGGAAATATTTCAAGCCTACATTTCTTCTTACCCCGTCGCTATGCAGGTGAGGTTTGATGTACTCATAATCCAGGTCATAGCCGACATCTCTGTAAAATTCTCTGTAGTCCGGGTCTCCGGGGTAACCTATTTCAGCGCTCCATACCTGATGAGCAGTCTCCATATCGCGGGCAAAAGCGGCTACACCGCTCGGGCAGTAAACAGGCGCAAACACGCCGTATTTCGGCCTGGGCGTGCCGTAAAGCACACCGTGAGATTCAAGAAAAAAGTATGATATTTTTTCTTCTTTTAATATCTGATCGATTCCGGGGGTGTAAGCGCATTCCGAAAGCCACATTCCTCTGGGCATTCTGCCGAATTTTTCCTGGTAATCCGCGCTTGCTATTCTTACCTGTGCCCTGACAGCTTTTTCGTGCACCTTTAGCGGTAAAAAGCCGTGAGTCGCGCAGCAGGTAACAATTTCAAGTTTGCCTGCATCCTGCAAATTTTTAAATGCAGTGATAAGATTATAATTATACCTTTCATACAGGCGCCTGGCGTTTTTTAATTTTGTCTCGTACATCTTTGCTGTTTCATGAAATTCAGGCAGGTATTTTGTCCGCCAGGTTTCTTTTTCAGCAAGGTCGCACAGGGTATTAATATAGCGCAGGCATCTTTTTTGCAGAAGCTCGTCGCACAGCATATTGGCAAGAGGGGGGGTAATAGACATCGTTACCCTGAAATCTATGCCTTCTTCCATAAATTTTTCAAAAATAGATAACAGCGGTATGTACGTTTCTACTACGCCTTCATAAAACCAGTCCTCTTCCAGAAAATCATCATATTCAGGATGGCGTACATATGGCAGGTGGGCGTGCAATACTAAGCACCAGTATCCCTTAGGTTTCATAGTATCCTTAGTACGTTGATTTGCATTTTCTTACTTCGCTTTTTAGTACAGTGTTGCCCTGCTGGTCACGGATTCTTGCTACTATCTTGTGCTCCATAGCGGGATAATTTGACCAATCAAACCAGAAATAGCCTGCTGCTAACCTGCAGGGGTTCCAATTACCGTTGTCTATGGCAACTTCTACCCAATTATTTTCATGACAAAGGCTTAAAGGGGCTCCGATTCTCATCGTATAGTGAGGAGAAGTGATGGTTTCGCCCTGGACCGGGCAATCAATTACTACATAATATTTTGGTTTTTGAGACACAACCTTTGCTACAATTTCAGCTTTTTTTGTTAATGTTTTTTTTGGCGGCATGATGTTCAACTCCTTTTTTTATTTTCATCTGTGAAACTGGAACGTTTAACTTCGAAGGTTATCTCTTTTGACATTGTTGTGTCTTTTGATACTGCTTTTATCGGTATATTCATTTCGCAATCAGGCAGGTGCATTCTGACAGAAAAACTCCCGTCAGAATTAAGTTTTACTTCTTTGCCGGATATGGTCAGTTTTGCGTCAGATTCAGTTGTTCCGTAAACTATCAATTCGGTGTCGGCTTTTAGCCAGAAACTTTTTATTTTTTCTGCCGGAACTCCGGCTTTTCTTAATGAGGAAACATGTGACGAAGGCATCTGTCCGGATGAGATAGACATGAGCTGTTCCCATCTTTCCCTCATGAGTTTGGTGATATCAAAGGAGCTCTTTCCTATCTTCTCGATTCCTGAAAGCTTAATAAGCCGTTCGAAATCTTTATGCAGGATAGCCCATTGTTCGTCAATTACGGTCGATATTCCATGATGCGGCATACTTACAACATTAGAGCGCGCTATAGTAATAAACCGGCCGTCAGCCAAAATAAGGCCTAAGTCGACGCACCAGGAGCGGTTAACATCCGGCATGTTTATGTACCAATTTTCAGCAGCTTCACCTACGATAATATCAAAAGCTTTGTGCGAATTCTTCCCGTCAAAGTTTATATCAGTTACGTCATAAACTCTGATAGCAAATTTCCCTGTTGCGCCGTATTTATTATTAAGTTCGCAGCGCGTATCGGCGCTGATTTCCCAATAAGCGTAAGCCCAAAAAGGGTCTCTTGGAAGAAGGACAATTTTCGTATCGTCATAATTTTTTGGCAGGTCACCGAGGTAAGTCGTTTTGGTATCTCCGGGAATGCCTCTTCCGCTTGTAGCAGATCCCGATGATGAACTATTTGTCATATAAAATCACCTCCCGAACTATATTGTATTATTTTCCGATCTTATTGGTCTTATTGAATTCGTAAAACATAATTGCGCTTGCTGATGCCACATTCAATGAGGAAACATTGCCTGAAGAATTAGTATTAGGCGGTATTTTTATAAGCAAATCGCATTTCTGCTTAATGAGTTTGCCAAGCCCAGAGCCTTCGCTGCCCAGCACAAATGCGGCGGGTTTAAGGATTTCAGTTTCCCTTATATTTTTTCCGTCGTTAGTGTCAGCCCCGACTATCCAAAAACCTTCTTCTTTTAATTTATCTATCGTATAAGCAATATTGCTAACCTGCGCTACAGGAACGTATTCTAGAGCCCCGGATGAAACTTTTTCAACTGTCTCCGTAAGCCCTGCGGAATTCCGTTTTGGAATTACGATGCCCATGATACCAAAAAAACAGGCATTGCGCAAGATTGTCCCCAGGTTCTGAGGGTCTGTTACGTCGTCGAGAAGGCATAAAGAAGGGTTGTCTGATTTTTTGGCCTGTTCAATAAGTTCTTCCAGGGGCATATATTCCTTTGCAAGGGCCATAGCTGCTATGCCCTGGTGGTTTTTGTAGTTCGACAGCTTATCCAACTTCTGGATGTCGATGAAAGTATAAGGTATGCCGGCAGTTTTGGCTAATTCCTGTATCTTTTTTACATTTTCACCTGAAGCATTTTTCGATAAAAGTATTTTGTTTATTTCTCTGGGGCGTGTTTTTAAGGCTTCCAATACAGGGTTCCGTCCATAGATTATCATTTTATTTATCCGCTGATTTTATGTTTTAACCGCGGCCCTTTTGAGGTGTCTTCAACGATGTATCCCATGTTGTCTATCTTCTTTCTTAATTCATCTGCCTTAACGTAATCCTTGTTTTTCCTGGCTGTTTCGCGCTCAAAAGCCATCGTCATTGCTTTTTCATTAACACTTTGTTTTTGCGGGAAAACCAAACCCAGTACACCTGCAAGTTCTTCAAGTTTCTTTAATGTGTATTCAATCGCTGATTTGGTCAGTTCGTTGGATTTATCCTTTTCATAGGAATATAGTTGATTCACCAGGCCGTGCAAGGCAGCCATCGCTTCAGAAGTGTTAAAGTCATTATTCATGCTTTCTTTGAAATTAGTTATAAATTCGTCTGCCAGGTTTTTATATAAAACAGATAAAGCACCTTCCCTGGCTGTTTGTAAAAGGTTTCCGGCAAGTTCTTTTGACCTGTATATGCGCTCCCAATTGTTTTTTGCCTGGTCAAGTTTTTGATCGGAAAAATCGAGCGGAGCCTTATAATGCTGCGAAATTAGAAAAAGCCTGACGACCATGGGGTCATATTTTTGGAATATATCCTGTAATGCAAAAAAGTTGCCCAGTGATTTTGACATTTTTTCTTTGTTTATAGTTACGAATCCGTTATGCAGCCAGTATTTAGAGAAGGGCTTGCCTGTGGCAGCTTCAGATTGGGCAATTTCATTTTCGTGATGGGGGAAAATCAAATCCTGGCCCCCGCCGTGAATATCTAGCGTTTCCCTGCCGATTTCATGTAAGGACATAGAAGAGCATTCAATGTGCCAGCCCGGCCTGCCTTTGCCCCAGGGGCTGTCCCAGGAGGGTTCATCAGGTTTGGAACTTTTCCATAGAGCGAAATCAAGAGGGTTTTTCTTTTTTTCGCCTGGGGCTATCCTCGCGCCCACAAGAAGGTCTTGAGTGTTTCTTTTGGAAAGCTTGCCATAGTCTTTAAATTTATTTACCGCAAAATAAACATCGCCGTCAACAGCATAAGCGAATTCTTTTTCAATCAATAATTTTATCGTGGCGATGATCTCAGGAATATGTTCTGTTACCCTCGGGTATTTATTGGCGGATTTGATGTTGAGTTTTTTACAGTTTTCAAAAAAATCATTTGTATATTTTTCTGAAATTTCTTTAAAGCCCAAATTCTGTTCTTTTGACTTGTTAATAATTTTATCATCGATATCAGTGAAGTTTTGGATATATTCGACATTGTATCCATAATATTCAAGGTACCTTCTTATAATATCAAAAACAACATAGCACCTTCCATGCCCCAAGTGGCATTTGTCATAAGGCGTTATGCCGCAGACATACATTTTTACGTTCTTACCGTCAATTGGTATAAATTCTTCAATTTCTGATGAAAGAGTGTTATGGAAACGGATAGGGTTCATTGTTTGGAAAGCAAGGCAACGCTATAGCAGGCTATTCCTTCTTTTTTGCCGATCGGGCCGATACCTTCGCTGGTAGTGGCTTTGATATTTATGCTGGATGTATTAAGGATTTTAGAAATGTTTTTAATCATCTCTTTCCGGTAGGGCATTATTTTCGGTTCCTGGGCAATGATTGTGCAGTCAATGTTTTCAACTTCGTAGCCTCTGGATTTCATGAGTTCGTAAGATTTTTTTAATATCAGCAGGCTGGATATATCTTTGTATTTTTTATCAGTATTGGGAAAATGAATTCCGATGTCGTCTAAACAGGCAGCACCAAGAATTGCGTCGCTTATTGAGTGAAGCAGTACATCTGCGTCGGAATGGCCCAGCAATCCGAGTTTATAGGGTATTTGTACTCCTCCGATAAACAACTTCCTGCCTTTTACAAGTTTATGAATATCATAACCAAATCCGGTTCTGTAGCTCATTTGTTTTTTCCCGATTCTTCAATTTTCTTTTTTAAAGTTTTGACTTCCCTAATAAGTTCCGGCAAAGCTTTTAAAGCGATAATTCTTCTTTTTTCTTCCAGAATAGGAGCTGCCGGGTTGCCCCAGACAACGGAATTTGCCGGTACATCCTGTAAAATAGCCGCCCTGGAGGCGGCAACAACATTATCGCCTACCTTAAGGTTATCTATAGCTCCAGATTGCCCGGAAAAAATCACATGCTTGCCCAATATTGTACTTCCGGCAATTGTAACATGGGCCAGTAAAATTGAATTCTCGCCTACAATTACATTGTGTGCAACATGGACCTGATTATCAATTTTTGTGCCTCTGCCTATTACAGTCTTATCGATTGTTGCCCTGTCAATTGAGGAATTTGAGCCAATTTCAACATCATCTTCCAGAATCACTTTGCCGATTTGCGGAATTTTGTAATATTTTTCTTTTACAGGAACATAACCGAACCCGTCGCTTCCTATTACAGTGCCGCTGTGTATAATAACGTTATTTCCTATTTCACAGTCTTCTCTTATTGTTGCATTAGGATAAAAATATCCTGCTTTTCCAATTATCGTTCTGTCGCCAATGTAGACATTTGAACAGATAACAGTATTATCGCCTATAACGGCATTATCGCTGATTACGCTGTATGCACCAACCGATACATTATGCCCTAGTTTGACATCGCTGCCGATTATTGCGGTTTTATGTATGCCTTTGAAATGATTTTCCTTTTCGGAGTAAATTATTTCAAGAACTTTCGCGAAAGCAAGGTATGGGTTTTCTGTATGAATAGTGTTATTATTCAGGCCTGACAAATCTTTGGGTACTATAATAGCCGATGCTTTTGATATTTTGGCTTTTTCGAGGTAGGTTTTGTCTTTTATAAAAGCAATCTGGCCCGGCCCGGCAGATTCAATATCGCCGGCACCTGTTATTATCACATTTTCATCGCCGGTTAGTGAACCATTTAAAAGTTTTGATATTTCTTTGAGGGTTAATTTCAATTGGATTTAAAGATATTGATTGGTTTCATTCACCAGGTTTTCCATTAATTTTTTTACCGTAGTGATTTCGGTGCATTTGTATGCATTATGGCCGACAAAAACAAAACCTTCCTTCAGGTTTCCGTTTGCCGCGTTAATTAAAACTTTTGCAATGCAATAGGGCACTTCCATAGGCGTGCAGGTTTTTAAACAGCGGTAAGGGCATTCAAATCTGATCTTGTTGCCTAAAACAACATTTTTTACGAATTCATTTCTTATTACCCTGCCCGGCATTTGCACCGGGCTGTGGATTATGGTTATATCTTCCTCTTTTGCATCTATATAAGCCTGTTTAAACTCCTGAGCAGCATCACATTCTTCGGTACAGACAAACCTTGTAGCCATTTGCACGCCGCTTGCCCCAAGTTTTAACATCCTGGCAATATCCTTGCCGTCAAAAATTCCGCCACCCGGTATAACAGGTATATGTTTATTGTATTTTTTGCCTATTTCGTTTACAGTTTCAACAACTTCAACAAGTATTTTTTCCAGCGGGAAATTTTCCTGGTGTTCAAGCTGCTCAAAAGAAAAACCTAAATGGCCTCCAGCTAGTATGCCTTCAACCACGAAAGCGTCAGGCAGCCTGGAATAACTTCTTTGCCATTTTTCACAGAGTATTTTTGCGGCTCTGCCGGAAGAAACGATAGGAACAAGTTTAACATTTGTGCCTTTTGTAAGAGCGGGAAGCATGAGGGGGAGCCCTGCTCCTGAAACAATGATGTCAGCGCCGCCTTCAACCGCGCCTTCGACTAATGTTACATAATCGGTTAAGGCTACCATTATATTGACGGCTATAACACCGCCATTCGAGAGTTTTTTCGCTTTTATAATTTCATCTTTTAATGCTTTTTTGTTTAGTTGGGCAAACTCTGATTTTTTGCAGTTTTCTATAGGGCCAATGCATACGCTGGCTATAGTGCCAACGCCTCCTTCTCTTGCTACTGCTGAAGCAAGCAAGGCTTTAGAAACTCTTACTCCCATAGCTCCCTGTACTATCGGAACAGGAATTGTTAAATCGCCAATTATAAGAGGTGGTATTTTCATAGAGTTAACATTATACTAATTTATT